>JAIXPN010000027.1 GCA_027486235.1 Burkholderiaceae bacterium | reverse complement strand
CACCAGCGCGCTCGACAGTCTCACCGAACAGGCCGTGATGGAAGCGGTGCACAACCTCGGACATGAAATCACTATCATCCTGATTGCGCATCGGCTCAGTACTGTGAAAGCCTGTGACACCATCTTCTTGTTGGAGAAGGGTGAGCTGAAAGCCCATGGGACATTTGATGAGCTGACGCAGGCTAATGAGCGGTTTCGGGCGATGGCGGCTTTAAATTAAAAAGGGAATAACGAATATGCTAGAAAATTCATCAATACTCATCACCGGCGGCACTGGCTCTTTCGGGCATACCTTCGTGCCACTCACGTTAAAAAAATACAACCCTAAGCGCTTAGTGATTCTCTCGCGCGATGAGATGAAGCAATGGGAGATGGCCAAGCTGTTCAAAGATGATTCGCGGGTGCGGTTTTTCATTGGCGACGTGCGTGATAAAGAGCGCCTATACCGTGCGCTGGATGGTGTAGATTATGCGGTACACGCCGCCGCCACCAAAATCGTGCCTACCGCCGAATACAATCCTTTTGAATGCATTAAAACCAATATTGATGGCGCTATGAACTTGATTGATGCCTGCATTGACCAAGGCGTTAAGCGCGTTGTGGCGCTCTCAACAGACAAAGCCAGCAGCCCGATCAATCTCTACGGCGCAACCAAATTAGCTTCCGACAAGCTTTTTGTGGCCAGCAACTCTTCTTATGCGTCCGGACACGAAACACGCTTCGCGGTAGTGCGCTATGGCAATGTAATGGGTTCTCGTGGCTCGGTGATTCCGTTTTTCAAGTCAATCAAATGCCAAGGCGTATTGCCCATTACCGACACGCGTATGACACGTTTTATGATCACGCTAGAGCAGGGTGTCGACCTGGTTTGGCATGCGTTCGATGATATGGTGGGTGGTGAGATTTATGTTAAGAAGATTCCATCCATGAAAGTCACTGACATTGGGCGCGTGATCGCACCAGAAGCTAAGCAAGAGGTCATTGGCATTCGCCCCGGCGAAAAACTGCATGAGCAAATGATTGGCGCGGAAGATTCGTATTTCACCTATGAATACACCGAGTACTACAAAATTTTGCCGCAGATTAACGATTGGGCCAGCGACACCAAACGTATTAAAGATGGTGTGAAGGTGCCGGAGGGTTTTGTATATTCAAGCGATTCTAATACACAATGGATGACAGATTCTGACTTACAGGTCTGGATGAAGGCCAACCACAATTCAATTGGTAAGGATTAACTCTTGATACCCTACGGCCGCCAAGACATTAGTCAAGACGACATTGATGCCGTTATCAGGGTACTGCACTCTGAATGGCTCACGCAAGGCCCGAAAGTCCCGGAGTTCGAAAAGGCGGTAGCTAATTACTGTGGAGCTAAGCACGCCGTCGCGGTCAATAGCGCCACCAGCGGGTTGCACATCGCCTGCATGGCCCTTGATGTAGGACATGGTGATGTTGTATGGACAAGCCCCAATACCTTTGTGGCCAGCGCCAACTGCGCGCGTTACTGCGGCGCTCGTGTCGACTTTGTTGATATCAACCCCAATACTTTTAATCTCTGTCCAGTTAAGCTTGCTGAGAAACTTGAAGAGGCTAAAAAGTCTGATCGTCTACCTAAAGTGGTTATCCCCGTCCATCTGTGCGGTCAGTCCTGCGATATGGCTGCTATCCATGCCCTTGCGAAGGAATACGGATTTCGCATCATCGAAGACGCCAGTCATGCTATTGGTGGGCGTTATCAAAATCAGCCGGTGGGCAGCTGCCGTTTCAGCGATATTACCGTCTTCAGTTTTCATCCGGTTAAGATTATTACCACCGCCGAAGGTGGCATGACCATCACTAATGATGCTGAACTGGCCGCACGTATGGCGCGGTTAAGAACCCATGGGATAATCAAAGACCTAACGCAAATGCACAATCCACCCGTCGGCCCCTGGTATTACGAGCAACTCGAGTTAGGCTATAACTACCGCATGACTGATCTACAGGCGGCGCTAGGACTCAGTCAACTCAATCGACTTGATTATTATGTATCGGAGAGAAACAAAATTGCCAAACGTTATGATGAGCTCTTAAGTGATTTTCCGGTCAAGCGCCCACATCTCATCCCGGCGGCCTACTCTAGTTGGCATCTTTACCCCATTCGTGTGCAGCTGGATCACATCAAAGCGAGCCATCGCGAAGTCTTCGAAGCAATGCACAAAGCGGATATCGGTGTTAACTTGCATTACATGCCAGTGCATTTGCAACCTTATTATAGGGAGCTAGGTTTTGAGGTTGGAATGTTTCCCGCAGCGGAGAGCTATGGTCAAGATGCCATTAGTTTACCGATGTATCCCAACCTCAACCAAGATCAGCAAGATCATGTGGTATCAGTTCTCAAAGAGGCGCTTAGCCAATGAATCTCTGTGTGATTCCGGCGCGCGGTGGTAGTAAGCGCATTCCGCGCAAGAACATCAAACCCTTCTGCGGTAAGCCGATGATTGCCTGGTCTATTGAAGCTGCGAAGGCCAGCGGCTGTTTCGACCGCATCATTGTCTCTACAGATGATGAAGAAATTGCCGAAGTTGCCAAAAGCTTTGGCGCAGAAGTGCCATTTATGCGGCCAGCTCATCTTTCAGATGATCACACCGCAACAATTCCTGTCATAGCCCATGCCATTAGATGGCAAATGGAACATTCAGATTCTCCAATTGAGGTATGTTGCGTCTATGCCACGGCTACATTTGTTCAATCTAAAGATATAAAACGCGGTTTAGAAATCTTGAAAAGTACAGATGCCGAGTATGCTTTTTCTGTAACAACCTACGCGTTCCCGATACAGCGAGCAATTCGAATTACCAAAGAACAGCGAGTCGAAATGTTTCAGCCTGGGCATTTCAATACCCGTTCACAGGATCTAGAAGAAGCTTGGCACGATGCTGGGCAATTTTACTGGGGTCGAGCTAGTGCTTGGCTGGAAGGCAAACCAATTTTTATTAGTGATGCTGCTCCAGTCACTTTGCCACGATGCCGCGTCCAAGATATCGATACGCCGGAAGATTGGCAGCGAGCCGAATGGCTTTTCAAGGCAATGCTGAAAAGTTAAGAGTATCATTATTGACAAATTTGATGTGAAATAGGAGCCGCCATGAACGAGCAACAAAACTTCTGGGCAAATGATTATGCCAAGGATTACATAAAAAAAAATTCAAAGTTCGATCGCTTACTTGGGATAGAAGCTTGGCAGAAAATGTTGGCAAAAACCGACGTTATCGAAACGGCGCTTGAATGTGGATGCAATATAGGTCGCAATGTCGGATTTTTGAATGAAGTTCTTCCAGCTGCAACTAAATCTATTATTGAAATTAGTAAGCCGGCATTTGAATTTGTCACGCAACAGTACGAATTAGATCAATCTTTTAATGGATCAATCTTAGAAGCAAATTTAGAGAAGAAATTCGATCTAGTCTTTACAATGGGTGTGTTAATCCATATTCATTCGGATGACCTGCTGGTGAATATGAAAAAGATTTATAACTATTCAAATAAATATATATTGATGGGTGAATATTTTAACCGAACGCCTCATATGATCGAATATCAAGGTCAAGAAGATAAGTTATTCAAGCGAGACTTTGGTAAGCTATTTATCGAAAACTTTCCTGTAACCTTAGTTGACTATGGGTTTTTATGGGGGCACATATATGATCCTGCTGGATTTGATGATGTGACTTGGTGGCTGTTCAAAGTTAAATAGATGCAAGTGTAGACTCAGAAAGTTAAACCGTTTTGCGGGCCGTTATTGAATCTACCAAAAAACCATTTTTGAAAGAGATTTTCATGAAAAACTATTCAACTATTGAAAAAAAAACAAAAGAAATTTACATTGAACAGCATAAAAACTATTTAAAAGACAGCTCCATTTTTAAAAGACATTTGGAATCGGCTCAAGATCTTGATACGTATGATATGCCGGCTGAATTTTTCAAGGGCAAGAGTGTCTTGGATGCCGGATGTGGAAATTCAGGTTATTTTCAAGTTGCAATGTACAACTTAGGTGTTAAGCATGTAACTTGCCTAGACATAGGGGAGGATTGGAAGCCGGAGCTGGCAAAAATTTTAAATCAGCACAATATACCAGTTGACTTTTGTAATTATGTTTCTGGGTCAACGACAGATTTACCTTTTGCCAATGAATCGTTCGATTTTGTGGCTTCAAATGGTGTTTTAATGCATCTCGAAACAGTTGAAATGGCTGAGTTGGCAATAAATGAACTTTCGAGGGTTACTAGAAAAGGGGGGGTTGTATACTCTCATATAGGTATTGATAAACCGGGAATTGTTGATAGGTATATCGTTAAAGCGCTTAGGCTGGCCTATATAGAAGATGAAGAGTTTAAGCAGTTCGTAGACACACTTGATCCTGAAGGATTAAAGAGCGAAATTCTTGAAATATACAAGTCGTGTGCTGCTTATGATCCTCGACTACTTGATTTGCAAGATGAATTTGTGTCAAGCTTATTTACGTTAGACACAACAACATTCTGGCAAAATATGCTTCAGGTGCCTATTCAGCAAGGCCCTCTTCTGAGTGAGGATTGGGGTATGAGCGCCATGAGTAATTCAGGATTGATTAATATAAGACGACCAAAAGGAACCTATTGGATTAGAAATGATTTTCGAAGATTTCTTGCACCAATTCATTATTCAGCCTTCAGCCCTATTGCAAAACTTTTCTATGGGAATGGACATGTTAAATTGATTGCTGAGAAAGCTTGAGACTTATATTGGCATATGCTTTTTTTCTTCCGAGTTGATGCATCATTTCAAATTGGCTCTGGCCATGTGATGCGTTGCCTGACCCTCGCAAAAGCATTGCGCGATCGTGGAGCAAGGTGCATATTCATTTGTCGTGAGCATGAAGGCCATATGGTCGACAAGATTCGCCAAGAATACTTTGAGTGCATCGCACTTGCCAAAATCAGTGAAATATACAGAATACATTATTATCATGGATCGGTTCTTGCGCATGAAGATTGGCTCGAAACGAATTGGCAAAATGATGCACAGGAAACTATTAAAGCATTGGGTGCTGCGAGAGTAGATTGGCTAGTTGTCGATCATTACGCATTGGATAAGCGTTGGGAGGAAGCGCTTCGTCCGTATGTCCAAAAGATTATGGCAATTGATGACTTGGCAGATCGGCATCACGATTGTGATTTATTGCTCGATCAGAATTTGGTCGCCAATATCGATACGCGTTACCAATATCTTTTGCCCGAACATTGTGCAACTTTGCTTGGACCGCAATATGCTTTGTTGCAACCAGATTATGCAGAATTACATCCACGCACACCGCCCCGAACGGGCGCGGTGAAACGAATCTTCGTCTTTTTTGGCGCTGCAGATCAGCACAATCAGACTGGACGTGCAGTTTCCGCTTTTCTCAACATGAAGCGTCATGACATTTACCTAGATGTGGTCGTGAATTCTAATAGTCCGCATGGAGCTGAAATTCAGGGGCTCACACAGCTACATGCAAACATCTTTGTGCATGATGCGCTACCTTCGCTGGCTCCTTTAATGATGCAAGCAGATCTGGCGATAGGCGGGAGTGGCTCAACGTCATGGGAGCGTTGCTGTCTTGGACTGCCAACGCTGGTCATTACGCTAGCAGAGAATCAAAAACCTATTGCAGCCGAATTACACCAACGTGGCTTGGTGCGCTGGTTGGGGCATTACGATGCAGTAACTGATGATATACTTTTTGAAGCGCTGCAAATGGCAATTGATGAAAATTCGCTAGAAAGCTGGTCGCGAGCCTGCATTGGTGTCACTGATGGCGATGGAGTTAAACGTGTTGCTTCTGTTCTTGCGTTGAATTCTGAATCAAAACTACAAGCACGACTTGCACGGCTGGGTGATGAAGACTTGTTGCTGCGCTGGGTAAATGATTCGCTGGTTCGCGCAAATGCGTTTAATTCCGAGACGATTACCGCACAAACCCATCAAAATTGGTTTTTCAAGCGCCTGAGAGATCCTGAATATTGCAAAATCTATATTGTAGAAACTGAAGATGGGCTGCCTATTGGGCAAGTTCGATTCGAGCGCATTGACGGGAAATGGGATATTCATTATTCGCTGGTGTCGTTCGCGCGAGCCCTCGGGCTTGCAAAAAAACTTTTAAGTACAGCAATTAAAAGTTTTCGTATTGGTTATAGTGGTGAACAAGTATTTGGCCGAGTAAAGCAAGGTAATTTGCCCTCTCAAAAAGTATTTGAAGAGCTGGGCTTTGCTGGATCGCAGGGGGGGGGCAAATTGTCTATCGTAATATGCTCTGATGCAGGAAGCTGGATCAATAATTCAATCCCTGAATTATTGTTAAGTTTAATGAGCATGGATCACACCTGCGTTTGGGTTAATAACGCGGATGATCTAGATGGCGGCGATATTTGTATCTATTTGAGTTATGGCCGAATTGTTAGCGAAGAAAGGCTATCCAAGTTTCGAAACAACTTAGTTGTTCATGCAAGTGATTTACCTAAAGGAAGAGGTTGGTCTCCAACGAGCTGGATGATTTTGGAAGGTCAATCTCAAATACCAGTCACGTTAATCGAAGCGCTACCCAAGGTAGACTCAGGACCCATTTACGATCAAATTTGGATTGACCTAGAGCACGCAGATCTTGTTGATGAATGGCGGATAAAGCTTTCACGGGCGACAGTAAGTCTTGTTCAGGATTTTGTGCGGAATTACCCAGTATCTCTTGAGGGTAAACGTGCTCAGCAAGGGGAACCAAGTTTTTATCCAAAGCGGGGACGATTGGATAGCCAGTTAGATGTAGGAAAACCTCTAATCGAACAATTTAATCTTCTAAGAATCGTCGACAATGAGAGTTATCCCGCGTTCTTTGATGCATATGGAAGTGAGTTTGTTCTGCAAGTGCAGAAGCGGACTTCCACCAAACATTAGGCTGTTTCTATGACTTTTAAAATTGACGGCCGCATCATCGGCCCTGATCAACCTCCTTACATCATTGCGGAGCTGTCGGCAAATCACAATGGTTCGATTGAGCGCGCATTTGAAACCATCGATGCTGCAAAGCGCTGTGGGGCAGATGCCATCAAGCTTCAAACCTACACCGCAGATACGATGACCATCGATTGCGATGAGCCGGATTTCATGATCAACGGCGGGTTGTGGGATGGCTACAAGCTCTATTATTTGTACAAGTGCGCGGAGACGCCCTACGAGTGGCACGAGGCGTTATTTGCGCATGCACGCAAACGCGGGATCACCGTGTTTTCTACTCCCTTTGATGAAACGGCCGTGGATTTGCTCGAAAGCCTGAACACGCCGGCGTACAAGATTGCGTCCTTCGAGGTGTTGGACCTCCCGCTGATTCGTTATGTGGCCAGTACTGGCAAGCCCATGATCATGTCTACTGGAATGGCCTCGGAGGATGAAATCAACGAAGCCGTGACTACGGCGCGCGAAGCCGGCTGCAAAGATTTGGTTTTGTTGCACTGTATCAGCAGCTACCCTGCGCCGATGTACCAAGCCAACTTGCGCCAGATACCCGAAATCGCCAAGCGGTTCGATGTGTTGGCGGGCTTGTCGGACCACACTATGGGCACCACTGCGTCCGTAGCCTCGATTGCTATGGGCGCGTGCCTGATTGAAAAGCATTTCACCCTCAGCCGTGCAGATAAAGGTCCTGATAGCGAATTCTCGCTCGAACCCTTCGACCTTGAACGGCTGTGTACGGACACGCGTGATGCTTGGTTGGCCTTGGGGCACGCGGGTTTTGAACGTCAAAAAGCCGAAGAGGGTAGTAAAGTCTTTCGTCGATCGCTGTACTTTGTGAAAGATCTGCCCGCAGGACATGTGATTGAGCCTGGCGATATTCGGCGGATAAGGCCGGGGATGGGGTTGGCTCCAAAGTATTTCGATGACATCGTGGGGCGGATTTTAAAAGTATCGGTGAAAAGTGGTAGTGCAACCCAATGGGATGTATTTGTTTGATCGATGGTTCAACAAATTAATCACATGCGATGATATTTAATATTTAAAATGAACAAGTTAAATTTAATTAAAATAATAAAAAAATTGTATGATCGTGGCGAAAATATAATTGAATTTTTAAAGAAGCAAAGTGGCGGACTGAACGATGCGGAGTCCATCATGATCAGCTACGATTTTCAGGCGGGATCATACACAAAACTAGCAGGGGAAAATGCAGATTATTTAAACAGCTACACTGATGCGATAAAGCGTGTTTTTACTGATTTGCCCGACTTTTCCACCATTATGGAAGTTGGTATTGGAGAAGCTACTTTAATGAATCCACTGATCAGCAAAATTGACCCTTTAAATAAATTAAAAAAATTCGGTTTCGATATTTCTTGGTCTCGGGTCCGATACGCGAAGCAAAACTCTGAAAAGACTGGTAATGTAATTAACATTTTTATGGCCAATCTATTCGATATTCCACTGCCAGATAATTCTATTGATATTGTTTACACCTCACATTCTCTCGAACCCAATGGTGGCAAGGAGAAAGAAGCCCTAAAAGAGCTTTATCGTGTGGCGAAAAAATATGTGGTTTTGCTTGAACCCGATTATGACAATGCCACTATCGAAGGCAAGGAACGGATGACAAGTCATGGATATGTTCGACATCTTGCTATGCATGCGAAGGAGCTTGGATACGATGTCGTTGAAAACCGGCTTTTTGAAATCTGCATCAATCCACTGAATCCTACTGGTCTTACCGTTATCAAAAAACAAGATTCGGCAAACGACGTAGCTCTTGACTTTATTTGTCCTGTCTCTAAAACCTTACTGACACAGTATGAGAATGTTTTATTTAGTTCTGAAAGCGGGTTGATGTATCCTGTCATTGATGGGATTCCATGCCTTTTGGATAGCAATGCAATTTTAGGTCTGCACTTTGCTAACTTTCGCCAACGGACTTGAAAATGCGGTATTGTACAAATTGCCTCAATGTTAGTTCGCGGCCGAATATCGCATTTGCTAAATCAGGTTTATGTTACCCTTGTGAAAACTACCAGAGTGAGTCTGAAATCAATTGGGGTGAGCGTAAACAGAAACTCCAAGAGATTATTCAGTTTGCAAAATCAAACAATCAGTCTGGTTATGACTGTATCGTCGGCGTAAGTGGGGGTAAAGACAGTACGCGACAAGCACTTCATATTAAGGAGCATTTTGGACTAAAGCCATTGCTGGTGTCAATGAATTATCCTCCAGATCAAATATCTCAGCGTGGCGTTGACAATTTAAGCAACCTGATCGCAAAAGGCTTCGACTGCATTAACATTAGCTGCTCTCCAGTGACATGGAAGAATGCCATGCGCCATGCTTTTATCCATTATGGAAACTGGGCGAAGGCCACTGAGTTTGCGCTTTTCGCCAGTGTCCCGCGTGTGGCCGTAGGTTACCAGATTCCTCTCATCTGGTGGGGTGAAAGCGCAGCCTCCTCGCTTGGCGAAATGGGCGTGCTCGGCTCATATGCCGGCGACGGAAACCGGCTGAAATACAGCAATACACTGGGTGGAGGTAATGTTGATTGGCTGACAGCAGGTGGATTTGAGATCAAAAATATACTGCAATACATTTACCCTTCTGACAAGGACATGGCTCGAGCGAAAATCAAGATTGTCTTTATGGATTACTTTATGAAAGATTTTTCGGCCTATGCGAATGGAAATTATGCTGCATTACGCGGATTATCAGTTAGAAAAGCTAACCCGTATCTTGATCCGGATTACTTTGGTACCAGCATGTTGGATGAGGATTTTATCAACATCAATATGTACGTTCGGTACTTAAAATTCGGATTCGGAAGGGCATCAGATATCGTAAATATTGAGATAAGGTCAGGACGGATGAGTCGAGATGAAGGTATTGACTTGGTTGAACGGTTCGATGGGAACTATGACCCTTCGTTAGTAGAGAAATTCTGCTCATTTATCGATATTTCTTTAGATGAGTTTTGGAGGGTGGTGGATGGCTACATAAACAGAGAGCTATTTGAAAAGGTTGGGCCTGGAAAGTATCAACCAAAATTTAAGGTCGGCATTGGTATATGAAGCAACCTAGAATCATCATCGTTGATTATGGCATCGGCAATACCTTTTCCGTTTCGAATGCTATTATCGCATTGGGTTACCGCAAGCTGAAGATATCTAGCGCCGAGTCAGATATTCTGAGTGCTGATGCGTTGATCCTGCCCGGTGTTGGTTCATTCGAGGCCTGTGCCAGTAATCTTCGTGAGCGCCAGCTCGATGCAGTGCTGAATGAAGCCGTCCTAGCCAGGAGCAAACCTATCTTAGGTATTTGCGTTGGTATGCAGCTCATGGCAACCAGCTCGGAAGAAAATGGATTACATGTTGGTCTTGATTGGATTCCTGGTCGGGTCGTGAAGCTAGCATTGCCCGAAAAATATGCTGTTCCGCATGTTGGGTGGAATGATGTTCGCCCCCGAACTAAGGAGATTCTTTTCAGTCGAACATCAGAATTACCCAATTTTTATTTCGATCACAGTTATCACTATCAGTGTGACTCAGCTTTCGTAACAGCTGAATGTGAATACGGCATACCTATAAACGCTGCTATCCAAAAAAATAACATTCATGGGGTGCAGTTTCACCCAGAAAAAAGTCAAAGCAATGGGTTAAGACTGTTTCGCGGCTTTTTCAATTCTATTGCCTGATGCTAAAAAAAAGAATAGTTGCCACGCTCGTGGTTAAAAATGGAATTGTGGTGCAAAGCCGGAATTTCAAGCGTTATATGCCGGTTGGTAAGCCTGATATCGCTGTGGAATTCCTTGACGACTGGGGCATTGATGAGGTCATTTTATTGGATATCAGTGCGTCCAGGGCTGGGCGTCTACCCGATTATGCGATGGTGCGTTCTGCATCGGCACGCTGCAATGTGCCTTTGACAGTTGGTGGAGGCATTACCAGTATTGAGCACATTTTGGAGTTGATGCATTGCGGTGCGGATAAAGTTTCCTTCAACCAAGTAGCGCTGCATCAGCCAACATTAATAGAGGAGGCAGCAAAGCTTTTTGGTGACCAGTGCATCGTAGTTTCGATTGATGCATTGCAAGTCGATGGTAAGTACCGTGTTTACGACTATCTGGACCGAAATGTACTTAAGGTACCTGTTGGTGAGTTTGCCCTCCAGATGCAAGACCGGGGTGCGGGTGAAATATTCATTAATTCAGTTGACCGCGATGGGACCAAATGCGGATTTGACTTAGACCTAATCAATGCTGTATGCTCCGCAGTTACTGTTCCAGTCATCTGTTGTGGTGGTGCTGGCATGCCACAGCACTTTATCGAGGTTCTTAAAGGCACAGGAGTTAGCGCAGTAGCTGCTGCCAATTTTTTTCATTTCACCGAACACAGTGTGACCACAACAAAAGCATTGGTTAGCCAGCATATTCCGGTGAGACATGAAACACACGCACGCTATGTGAGCAACCTTTTTAACACCGCAGGTCGACTATTGAAAAAAGATGATGCGGTGTTAGAGGAGCTGCTTTACCACAAAGTAGAAAAAGAGATCATTTGATGCAAGTCTGTACGCGGTGCTTATATACTTCAGACCACCCCCTAAACCTTACTTTTGATGATGAAGGTGTATGCAGTGGCTGCCGGGTGCATGAAGAAAAAGACTGGCTTGACTGGAACGATCGAGCATCTAAGCTCGCTGGTATCTTGGATAACTACCGCAGTAGGTCGGGTAGAAATTATGATTGCATTATTCCAGTAAGTGGGGGCCGAGATTCTTATTTTATCGTTCATGCCATCAAAAATGTGTTTGGAATGAATCCGCTTTTGGTGAATTACAATAAGCACTACAACACTGCAGTAGGAGTTCGAAACCTTGTTAACCTTCGCATTCTTTTTGATTGCGATATCATGACGCTCACCGTCAATCCAGAAACCGTTAAAAACATCACGCGTTCTACTCTACGTCGGTTTGGGAGCATGTATTGGCATTGCCTTGCTGGACAAACCGTTTATCCAGTGCAAATTGCCGTTAAATTCAAGATTCCACTCATTATTTGGGGTGCCCATCAAGGCGTCGATCAAGTGGGGATGTTCAGCCATCTCGACGAAGTGGAAATGACTCGAAAGTACCGCAAAGAACATGACCCGATGGGCTTTGAAGCAGAAGACCTTGTTGATGATTTTGATAATATTGTCGAGAATGATGCTATGCCATTTCTCTATCCTGATAATAGAGAATTAGAACAAGTGGGTGTGCGTGGTATTTATTTGAATAACTATATCCGTTGGGACTCGCGCGCCCAGCATGAGCAAATGATTCGAGAATACGGATATGAAACAGCACTACAAACCCGAACTTTTGATACATATAACGATGTTGACTGCTGGAACTATTCGGATGTTCACGATTACATCAAATGGGTGAAGCATGGCTATGGAAAAATTGTGGATCACGCATGCCGCGAAATACGCCTGCATCGAATGATCCGAGAAGAGGGTATAGAATTAGTGCGACAGTATCAACCTCGGGAGCCACAGAACTTGCAATTATTTTTGGATTGGCTTGGCATTACTGAAAATGCATTTCATTATATTGTTGATCAGCATCGTAATTCGAGTATCTGGGAAAGAGATAAAGATTGGAATTGGAAGTTGAGGCCAGGAGTCCGTCAAGCTTTTGAAAAAAAAGGGAATCATAAGCAAGCGTTGGATTTAGTCGGTATCCATACAGAATTTCTTATAACTAATTCTGGTAGCAGTAGTGATCCTAGTGATCGTTATATTTTAATTGGCAAAGGAAGAAGCTAAATTTTTAGATAACTAAGAACAAATTTAATTAGTGTGCGACCCACGTGGTTAATTGATAAGCCTTTGAAAAATGATAAATTTTGAATCCAAAAAAAATAAATTGGGATTTCTCAAATATTGATGAATTCCTTGATCTGGGATTTTCTGATGATCAATTGGAAATATTATGCGATCATAACTTTTATGAAAAAGATAAGTCGTACGGTCTTAAACAATCCCCTTGGTTATTTTGGACTACTGAGCTCTATTCTTTCGGGAAATGTTATCGGCATTGGCTGAAATGGCCACATTGGTTGCCTATTCCACTTTACGGTGATCATGGGGCGGATCCAGATGGCGCACTATACGAGCATGAGATCAAAAATAAAGCAAAATATCATTTATGTTTTTATAGTGCTCGCTATAATGCAATCAGAAAGCAGAATACATGCAAAATACCCATCAGGGTTCCGCATCCTTGGATAACGTATCGCCGATCAATGGGCTTTAATCAGATAAAGGATCCCAGAGGGTGTTTAGTTTTCATACCTCATTCGGTGCCAGGTATAGAGTGTAATGGGCTGGACATAAATTTACAGAATTTTTTTGATAATTTAAAAAGACATTTTGATGCAAATGAGATTAAATTATGTATTCACATGCATGACATTAAAAATAAATTACACATCCAGTTAAGAAAGTATGGATTTCCAATCTTTACTGTAGGTAATACATCTAGTAATCTTTATGTAAATCGATTTTATCAGCTGATTCGAAATTTTCAAGCGGCAGCTTCAAATAATTCAGGTAGTCAGTTGTATTATTGTGTTGAATTGGGTCTGAACTATTTTTTAATTGGCAATGAAGTTGATTATATAAATATAAATCATTCTGGAATGCCGAAGGGTAAAATTGTCCCCTCTCAAATACGTATTAATGCAATAGAAAAAGATAACAGATATTTCAGGGAGAAAATAGGGAGTCGTCAAGAAGTGCAAAATTGGATAAATGACGTGTTAGGTATTAACCAAATTGAAAGAGTGAGTGTTAAAAAAATACGTAGAATAATGATGGTAGAAACAATACGTCTATTGCCCAGTGTCCTCTATATTTCTATTAAGTATGGTCTTATCCGTATCTTGCCATTCAAAATTCGTGGCATTATAAAAAAAGCAATCAAATACCGTTTGGAAAGTTCATCATAAAAGCCGTAATCCTAGCTGGGGGTCTCGGAACCCGTATATCCGAAGAGACCCACCTCAAACCCAAGCCCATGATCGAGATTGGCGGTCGGCCGATCCTTTGGCACATAATGAAGCTCTATTCAGCCCATGGGGTGAATGACTTCATCATCTGCTGTGGCTACAAGGGGTATGTCATCAAGGAGTACTTCGCCAATTACTTCTTGCACATGTCCGATGTGACCTTCGACATGACAAACAACACCATGGCGGTACACCAGCAAAATGCCGAGCCCTGGAAGGTCACCTTGGTGGATACCGGCGATGACACGCTCACCGGCGGCCGTCTGAAGCGCGTTGCGGACTATATCAAAGACGAAGAGGCATTCTGCTTCACCTACGGCGACGGTGTTAGTAATGTGGATATTGGCGCCACCATGCGCTTTCATCAGAAACACGGCAAATTAGCCACGGTCACTGCTGTTCAGCCGCCGGGTCGTTACGGCGCACTAGAGCGCTCCGGCGATCAAGTCACCGACTTTGTCGAAAAGCCGCGCGGCGATGGTGGACTGATCAACGGAGGTTTTTTTGTGTTGTCACCTGAATGTTTAGATTCGATTGATGGTGACCAAACGAGCTGGGAAGGTGCGCCGCTGACGCAATTGGCCAAGACGAATCAGATGATGGCGTTTGAACATCGCGGTTTCTGGCAGCCGATGGATACCTTGCGCGACAAGAACCTGCTCGAAGAGTTGTGGGATTCTGGCAGGGCACCCTGGAAGATCTGGGAATGACTCCGGACTTTTGGCGAAATCGATCGGTTGTTCTCACCGGCCACACGGGCTTTAAAGGTGGCTGGATTGCGCTTTGGCTGAGTCAGTTAGGCGCCAAGGTTCACGGCTATTCGCTTACGCCGTCCACCACGCCTAACTTTTATAGTGAAACTCGACTGCAAGACCGTCTTCAGACCTCGACCATCGCCGACATCAGGGACCTTCCAAAATTTGCAGCTGCAATGCAAGTCGCAAAGCCTTCTATCGTCATCCACATGGCTGCACAACCTTTGGTGCGCGAGTCCTACAACACGCCAGTCGACACTTTTGCTACCAATGTATTGGGTACGGTCAATGTGCTGGAAGCAGCACGTCAAATAGAAACCGTTCAGGCCATTGTCAACATCACCACCGACAAGTGTTATGAAAATAAGGAATGGCTCTGGTCTTATCGGGAGAATGACCGCTTGGGTGGGCACGACCCATATTCCAGCAGCAAGGCCTGCGCCGAGATTGCCGCCGCCGCGTATCGCAACTCGTTCCTCTCCCAATCTGGAATCCAGTTGGCCAGTGTGCGTGCGGGTAATGTGATTGGCGGTGGCGATTGGGCAACCGATCGGCTGATTCCCGATTTCCTGCGCGCCATAGATGCTGGTGAAACGTTACGCATCCGTTCGCCTAATTCTGTGCGGCCTTGGCAGCATGTTTTGGAGCCACTCTCCGGCTATCTGATGCTGGCCGAGAGATTGGTAACCGATGGTGCGACATTCGCCGAGGCTTGGAACTTCGGTCCGGAAGAACTCGATGCCAAACCCGTATCTTGGATTGTGGAGCGGCTTTGCCAAAAGCGCCCGCATGCGCGCTGGGAACTGGAAGGAACTCCACAACCGCACGAAGCCGGATTATTGAAACTGGACAGCGCAAAAGCCAAAACCAGACTCGGTTGGGTACCACGCTGGTCGCTGGAAAACGCGCTCGATAAAACGGTCGAGTGGCATCAAGCATGGAAAGAAGGCCTGTCGATGGTGGAAACATCCATCCAGCAAATTGAACAGTATCAAACCACATGAACTTCTTTATCTTACATCCAACGCCGCTCAATGGACTTCAAACCATCGAGCGTCGGCCCACTGGCGACTCGCGTGGATTCCTTGAGCGACTATTCTGCCAAGAAACACTTAACTCGTTTTTGCAAGGTAAAACCATACGCCAGATCAATCGCACTCTGACGCAAAAAAAAGGCACCGTGCGCGGTCTACATTTCCAGTACCCACCTCATGCAGAAACCAAAATCGTGAGCTGCATAAAAGGCCAAGTCTGGGATGTGGTAGTTGACCTGCGTCGAAGTTCTTCGACTTTCTTACAGCACCATGCCGTTCTGCTCAGCGGAGACAATCATAAGAGTTATCTAATCCCAGAAGGTTTCGCGCATGGCTTTCTGACGCTAAGCCCCGATTGTGAAATGCTGTATTTCCACACTGCCGACTACAACACCGAAGCCGAAGGTGCGCTGAATCCGCTGGATCCACGACTTGCAATCAGCTGGCCGGAGCCCATCATAGAGCGCTCTGAGCGCGACACAAATCACCCCATGTTGACGGAT
Organism: Burkholderiaceae bacterium; assembly: GCA_027486235.1. Classification (GTDB taxonomy): domain Bacteria; phylum Pseudomonadota; class Gammaproteobacteria; order Burkholderiales; family Burkholderiaceae; genus Polynucleobacter; species Polynucleobacter hoetzingerianus. Next base: position 2,565 of record JAIXPN010000027.1, on the reverse strand, counting down.
GACTTTCACGGAATGGATTTATGAACTGCCGCCATTGCGGAACGCCGCTGCAACATACTTTTCTAGATCTTGGTTTCGCACCGCCCTCGAATGCCTACCTCAGCAAAGAGGCGCTCACGCGCCCCGAGGTGTATTTTCCGCTAAAGATCAAAGTTTGTGATCAATGCTGGTTGGTGCAAACCGAAGACTACGCCAAAGCCGATGCGCTGTTTACCGCAGAATATGCTTACTTCTCCAGCACCTCCAGCAGCTGGCTCGCACACGCCAAACGCTATGCCGACAAGATGATTGCAGAACTCGGCTTGACCAGCATCAGCCATGTGATCGAAGTGGCTTCCAACGACGGCTATTTGCTTAAAAACTTTTTTGCAGCCGGGATTCCTTGTCTGGGCATTGAGCCAACCGACAGCACCGCCGATGCGGCGGAAAAACTCGGCATTCCGGTGTTACGTAAATTTTTTGGTGAAGCCCTCGGCAAACAACTGGCACACGAAGGTAAACAAGCCGACCTTATTGCGGGCAACAATGTCTACGCCCATGTGCCAGACATTAACGACTTCACCAAAGGCTTGAAGGCGGCATTAAAGCCGGGTGGCACCACCACGCTGGAGTTTCCGCATCTGATGCGCCTGATTGAGCAGGCGCAATTCGATACGGTTTATCACGAGCATTTTTCCTATCTATCGCTTTACACCGTAAGCCGGATTTTTGCTGCAGTAGGTTTGCGCATCTGGCATGTGGAAGAGCTGCCGACCCACGGTGGCAGTTTGCGTGTGTACGGTTGTCATGCAGACGACCCGCGAGACACGCTGCAGTCGGTCTATGCCTTGTTGCAAGAAGAAGCCAATCGCGGACTACAACAACTACAGACCTATCTGGAGTTGCAGCCGCGAGCCGACCAAATAAAAAATGATCTACTCGCTTTCTTGATCGAACAAAAACACCAAGGCAAAACTGTGGCAGCTTATGGTGCGGCTGCGAAGGGCAACACACTGCTAAACTATGGAGGTGTAAAACCTGACCTGCTGCCGTTTGTGTGCGATGCCGCGAAAGCCAAGCAGGGGCAATTCATGCCCGGGAGCCACATCCCAATTCTTGCTCCGGAGCAACTCGTAGAAGTGAATCCAGACTATGTTCTGATTCTGCCTTGGAACATAGCTGAAGAAGTGAAGTCAATGAATGCAGAATTGGCCAAAAACGGAACAAGATTTGTGACTGCCGTTCCCGAATTACATATCTCATGAAAACCATTCTTTTGACTGGTGCGAGTGGGTTTGTTGGTAAGCAAATCTTTAAAGCGTTGAGCAAATCAAACCTCCGCATTGTCCCTGTTGTTCGAGCCGGCAAGGAATCATCATTTCAAAGCCAACCTAATGTCGATCGGATCGTTTGCTCACCGGATATCTTTCAAGAGGGTACTGATTGGTGGGCGGAGCAATGCAAAGGGATAGATGTTGTAATCCACGCGGCCTGGTATGCCGAGCCTAGCAAATATTTGCAGTCGTCGAAAAATATGGATTGCTTGATTGGCTCGTTGAATTTTGCAAAAGGCGCGGCAATCGGTGGCGTCAAACGGTATGTTGGTATTGGCACCTGTTTTGAATATGACCTGTCTGCCGGAGTGCTTTCGACTGACACCCCATTGAATCCTTTGACGGCTTATGCGAGCATGAAACTGGCGCTCTATATGGGGCTTTCGCAGTGGCTCCCGGAACAATCAGTAGAATTCGCATGGTGCCGACTGTTTTATCTTTACGGCGAAGGCGAAGATGGACGCAGGTTGGTGCCATATCTTCACAAACAACTTGCCAAAGGTGAGGCGGTTGGATTGACGAGCGGAAAACAGATTCGCGATTTTCTCGATGTTTCTGAAGCAGGTAGGATCATCGCAGAGGTAGCCTTAGGTGAACAGCGTGGACCGATCAATGTCTGTTCTGGTGTACCTATCACGGTTCGCCAACTCGCTGAACAAATCGCAGATACATATGGGAGGCGAGACTTGCTGAAGTTTGGTGCTCGTCCAGACAACTTGGTGGACCCACCCTGTGTTCTGGGAATTCCAAATTATAGTGTAACGGAGAAAATATCATGAAAGTGCTCTATGAGCAACAGCAGTTTCCTGTCCTGCAAAATCGTGTTTATCAAACTGCTCAAGATGCGATCAATTGCCTCAAAGGGGATATCAAGATTATTGAGGATGCGAAGACAGGGCTTGTCTACAATGCTGCATTCAACCCGGATTTAATGATTTATGACGAGCATTACAACAACGAGCAAGGCCTGAGTCCATCGTTTAAGCAGCATTTGGAGCAGGCTGCAGAGTTGATTGAAGGGTCGCTCGGAAAAGAAGCATTAGTCGAAGTGGGTTGTGGCAAAGGGTTCTTTCTTGAAATGCTGTTAAAGAGCGGTATTGATATTACGGGATTTGATTCTAGCTACTACGGCGAAAATCCTCGGGTGGTTAAAAAATACTTTGAACCAGGTATTATTGCCACACCCGCAAAAGGACTTATCTTGCGTCATGTACTGGAGCACATTCCAGACCCCTATGATTTTTTTTTTTTT
>JAIXPN010000044.1 GCA_027486235.1 Burkholderiaceae bacterium | reverse complement strand
CTGCGCTAACTGCCCTTGGATGGCTATGAATGGTTTGCGCGGAATTTTGCATTGCCTTGAGCAAGAATCTGGAGAAATTACAGTGGATGAGCCTATTCGGTCGCAAGCACTAGGCTGCATCGACCGTATGCTTGCGTTTACCAGCCGGCATCCTGAGCTGTTAGCCAAAGCACAACACGGCTTTATTAAAAACATCGGCGCTGCCTAGTTTTATCTCTACATGTTTGAGCATAACGAATCACTGAAACAGGCAATTACGCGCAATGTGCGCGATGCCTTAATGGAAGACATTGGTACTGGGGATTGGACTGCAAAACTCGTTCCCGAAAATAAACCAGCGCATGCAAAGTTAATTGTTCGACAGGATGCCATCCTATGCGGTGTTGATTGGTTTGAGGGTGTTTTTCATGCGCTAGATCGACAGGCAGTCATTCGCTGGCATTACCAAGAAGGTGAGTGGATGAAAGCGAACACAACAGTTTGCGAGATTGACGCAGATGCACGAGCTCTGCTAAGCGCCGAGCGCCCTGCCATGAATTTCTTACAAAGCCTCTCTTTCACGGCAACCATCACTCGACAGCATGTTGATGCCATTGCTGGGGCAAGCCCAAATCCTCGCGCCTGTGCAGTGCTCGATACCCGCAAGACAATTCCTGGTCTGCGCCAAGCGCAAAAATATGCAGTCCGCATTGGCGGAGGTCAAAATCAACGGATGGCTCTGTGGGACGGAATTTTGATTAAAGAGAATCACATTGCGGCGGCAGGAAGCATTGGTGCCGTTCTCAATGCAGCTCAAGCGCTACATGCCGAGGTGGATGTTCAAATCGAGGTTGAAACTCTTGCTGAACTAAGCGAGGCACTGTCTGCTGGAGCAAAAAGTATTTTGCTCGATAACTTTTCCTTAGAGCAAATGCGTGAGGCGGTGAAGATCAATGCTGGTAGCGCTTTATTGGAGGCTTCTGGCGGAATCGGCATCGAACAACTCAGAGCAATTGCAGCCACTGGAGTAGATCGGATCTCAATTGGCAAACTGACAAAAGATATTCAAGCGATCGACTACTCGATGCGCATTGACCCACTCAATTAACTGCGTTGCGTTTGAATCGGCGTCAGAATAGTCGGATACGAAACTGGCCAGGTCTTCGGAAAATCCCGACTGTAATGCAATCCCCGACTCTCTTTACGCATCAGTGCTGAGCGCACAATCAACTCGGCACACTCCAATAAGTTACGAAGCTCAATCAAATCCCGACTCACCCTAAAGTTAGCATAGTAGTCTTGCACCTCGGTACGCAAGAGCTCAATGCGATGCAAGGCCCGCTCGAGTCTTCGCGTCGTGCGCACAATACCAACGTAATTCCACATTAATGAGCGTAACTCGTCCCAGTTGTGAGCAATCACCACCTGCTCGTCTGCATCTTCCACCTTACTCTCGTCCCATAAACGAATTGCGGGCAGCTCAATCTCGGTTTGTTCGACGATATCGGCTGCTGCTGCCTTGCCAACCACCACACACTCGAGTAAGGAGTTTGAGGCCAAACGATTGGCGCCATGCAGGCCCGTATAGGTTGCTTCACCGACAGCATATAAGCCAGCCAAATCAGTTCGACCCTTAAGGTCTGTAACTACACCGCCGCAGGTATAGTGCGCTGCTGGCACCACTGGAATTGGCTCTTTGGTAATGTCGATACCCAAAGTCAGGCAGCGAGAATAAATCATGGGGAAGTGTTCTTTGATAAAGGACTCACCCAAATGGGTTGCATCCAAATGCACATAATCCAAACCATGCTTCTTCATTTCAAAGTCAATGGCACGGGCCACGATATCGCGTGGAGCAAGCTCATTACGCTCATCATGGGCCGGCATAAAGCGCTCACCACTGGGGAGTTTTAATAAACCGCCCTCACCCCGAATTGCCTCTGTAATGAGAAATGTTCGATCGCTGGGATGATACAAACAGGTTGGATGAAACTGGATAAATTCCATATTGCCAATCCGACATCCGGCTCGCCATGCCATTGCAATGCCGTCTCCGGTTGCGGTGTCTGGATTGCTGGTGTAGCGATACACCTTGCCCAAACCACCAGTGGCCAAGACGACCGCCCTAGCCGCGATGGTCTCGACATGATTATTTTCAATATCCAGAGCATATGCACCATAGCATCGGTTGGTTTTATATTTACTGGAATTTTGCAAATGTTTATTGGTAATCAGGTCGAGAGCAATCCAGTTTTCCAGAATCCGAATATTGGGATGTGCTTTTGCCTTATCCAGCAAGACCTCATGAATGGCCTTACCAGTTGCATCAGCAGCATGGGCAATACGTCGATGGGTATGACCACCCTCACGGGTTAAATGTAAACCTTTGGGGCCTGATGCATCGGGAGTAAAGGGTACGCCTTGATCAACCAACCAATGGATTGCTTCAGCACTGTTCTCAGCCACATAACGTGCAACAGGCTCAACTACCAATCCTGCGCCCGCGGTAACAGTATCGGCAACATGAGAATCAATGCTGTCCTCTTGATCCAACACACCAACGATACCGCCTTGTGCCCACGCGGTTGCCGCTTCATTTAAGCGGCGCTTGGCCATCAAAATGACTGGTTGTCGATCTGCAAGGTGGAGTGCAACAGTAAGGCCGGCTAAGCCGGCCCCAATGATTAAAACTGGTAGATTTTTATCGTGCTCTTGCTTGCTCATCCAATGAGCATAGCATCGTTTACCAAACGATCGTAACCAATGAACTGCGCCGGTTTGCCGCCTTTAGTAATTGCAACTGCACAATACTTAAACTCTGGAATCTTGCCAAAAGGATCCAATGCCGGATTGGTCATGAGGTTTGCAGCTGCCTCGTAGTATGCAAACGGCATAAATACAGCCCCTGCTGGCGTGCCATCATCACGACGTACATGGATACCGACCTCGCCACGACGTGATCGCACCGTAATAACATCGCCCGCATTGATACCCAGCTTTGCCATATCCTCGCCACACATGGAAGCAGTAGCCATCGGCTCAATCGCATCCAAAACACCAGCACGACGGGTCATACTGCCGGTATGCCAATGCTCTAACTGTCGACCTGTGATTAATACATAAGGGAACGCCTCATCAGGGCGTTCATTCGCAGGAATAATGTCAGCAGGAACCAGCTTAACTCTGCCATCTTTTGTGGGGAAGGATTGATCAAACACAATCGGCTGACCAGGATCATCCTCACTTAAGCAAGGATAGGTAACGGACGACTCGCGTTGTAAGCGCTCCCAAGTAATCCCTTCAATGGCGGCATGCATGGCACGACGCATCTCATCATAGATCTCAGCTACGCCACACTCCTCGCCCTGGTAACCCCATTGCAGTCCAATACGTTTGGCAAGCTCCTGAATAATCCACAAATCAGGTTTTGCATCACCCGGGGGATTGAGAGCGCGCTTACCCAGCTGCACCATACGATCAGTATTGGTGACCGTTCCGGTCTTCTCCGGCCAAGCGCTGGCTGGCAAGATCACATCAGCCAACCAAGCGGTCTCGGTCATGAAGATATCTTGCACAACTAAATGATCAAGGGATGCAAGTGCATGGCGTGCATGATTAAGATCAGGGTCACTCATCGCTGGGTTCTCACCCATGATGTACATCCCCCTCACCTTATCTGGATCAGAATCAGGTGCAGTGATCTTATGCATGATCTCAACAACCGTATAGCCGGGCTTTTTATCTAATGGCGTATCCCAAAACTTCTCAAACCAATCATGCGCATCTGGATTATCGACGCGCTGATAGTTCGGGAACATCATCGGGATCAAACCAGCATCACTCGCGCCTTGCACATTATTTTGGCCACGTAATGGATGCAAACCTGAGCCAGGTTTACCAATTTGGCCAGTAATACTAACTAAGGCAATTAAGCAACGTGCATTATCCGTACCGTGTACGTGCTGACTAACACCCATGCCCCACAAAATCATCGACGCTTTGGATTTAGCAAACTCTCTGGCCACCATACGCAAGCGCTCTGCAGGAATTCCGCAAATGGGAGCCATTGCTTCAGGACTGTAACCCTTGATGTTCTCTTTGAGGGCTTCAAAATTAGAGGCGCGGTTCTTAACAAACTCTTGATCACACAAGCCCTCTTCGATGACTGTGTAAATCATGGCATTGAGCATCGCTACATCGGTATCGGGCTTAAACTGCAATGTCTGCCAAGCGTACTTTCCAATATCGGTGACGCGCGGATCTGCCAACACAATTTTGGTACCGTTCTTGGCGGCATTTTTCATCCACGTAGCTGCAACTGGGTGATTAGCGGTCGGATTAGAACCGATCACCATGATGAGCCCAGAGTGCTCAATATCGTTTACTTGATTACTCACCGCACCGGAGCCAACACCTTCAAGCAAGGCAGCTACGCTAGAGGCGTGGCATAAGCGCGTGCAATGATCAACGTTATTGCTACCAAAACCAGTGCGCACTAATTTTTGGAATAGATACGCCTCTTCATTACTGCCTTTAGCAGAACCAAAACCTGCCAAGGACTTCTTGCCGTATTGATCGCGTAGACCCTTTAACTTGCCAGCTGCTAAATCAAGCGCCTCTTCCCAACTTGCCTCACGAAATACTTCTTTCCAGTCATTTGGATTTTTACCAGCCGACTCAATCGATGCCTCATCCTTCTTCAGCCCAGCTTTACGAATCAGCGGCTTGGTTAAACGCTGGGGGTTATGCACATAATCAAAGCCAAAGCGGCCTTTTACACACAAACGGCTATGGTTCGCAGGACCATCACGACCATCGACACTCACAATCTTTTCATCTTTGACGTTATAGGTGATCTGGCAACCCACACCGCAGAATGGACAGACAGAATCAACTTGGCGATCGACCGCTTGAGATCCAATATGGGTTTTTGGCATCAGCGCACCGGTTGGGCAGGCTTGCACACACTCACCACACGCCACGCAGGTGCTAAGACCCATTGGATCGCTGAGATCAAATACGATTTCGCTATGAGCGCCACGCATTGCATAACCGATCACATCATTGACCTGCTCTTCACGGCACGCACGCACACAACGGTTACATTGAATACAGGCGTCTAGGTTGACTGCCATCGCTGGATGCGACAAATCTGCCTCAGGTTGATGGCGGCGCAAGGCTTTTAACTCGGGGCGAACTTGAACATCCAGACGATTGGCCCACTGGCTGAGCTCACCATGCTGTTGGCGTTGACGCTCTGCATCGCTATCACCAACCCACTTATACCCCTCATCGGGCATATCGGATAACAACATCTCGAGTACTAACTTTTGGCTCTTAAGAGCGCGCTCGCTATTGGCTTTTACTTCCATACCAGCAGTGGCTGATCGGCAGCAACTTGGTGCCAAGGTACGCTCGCCATTAATTTCAACTACACATGCGCGACAATTTCCATCGGGACGATAGCCGTCCTTAAAGCACAGATGGGGAATATCAATACCGTGTCGCTTAGCAGCTTTCAGAATGGTCTCGCCATCATAGGCAAGGATTGTTTTGCCATCGAGCTTGAACTCGACGGTTTGAAGTTCTAGTTCATTTGGATTAACTGGAGCGTTCATTTAAGCAATCTCTTCTGGGAAGTATTTGGCAATACAACGAATTGGATTGGGCGCCGCTTGACCCAATCCGCAAATAGAGGCGTCGACCATTACTGTCGATAAATCGTCTAAGGTCGCTTGGTCCCATTTAGCAGCCTGCATCAACTGCGCGGCCTTACTGGTTCCCACTCGACATGGGGTGCACTGACCGCAACTCTCATGCTCAAAGAAGCGCATCACATTTAAGGCGGCATCGCGCGCTTTATCCTGATGACTAAATACCATTACCGCAGCCGATCCAATAAAACAGCCATAGGGTTGCAAAGTATCAAAGTCTAAGGGGATTGCGTTCATGCTAGCCGGCAAAATACCGCCCGATGCGCCACCTGGTAGGTAACCGTAGAAGGTATGACCATCTTGCATGCCGCCACAATACTCATCAATCAGTTCCTGAATCGTAATTCCAGCGGGTGCCAACTTAACCCCAGGAAACTTCACGCGCCCGCTCACACTAAAACTACGCAGACCTTTACGATCATGACGACCAAAGGAGCTGAACCATTGGGGTCCGCGCTGCACAATGTCACGCACCCAATACAAGGTCTCAAAATTATGTTCTAGGGTGGGTCGACCAAAAAGACCAACTTGAGCAATATAAGGGGGTCGCATTCTTGGCTCACCCCGCTTACCCTCAATACTCTCAATCATCGCCGACTCTTCGCCACAGATATAGGCACCAGCACCACGACGTAGTTCAATCAGGGGTAATTTGCATGGCGGATTTGCCTGCAGTTTCTGAATCTCACTGGCTAAGAGTTCACGGCAGCCATGGTATTCATCGCGCAAGTAGATGTAGCAAGCATCAATCCCAACAACCTGCGCTGCGATGAGCATGCCCTCTAAGAAACGATGTGGATCGCGCTCTAAATAAGTACGATCTTTAAATGTTCCAGGCTCACCCTCATCAATATTCACTGCCATGAGCTTTGGTGCCGCCTGATCTCGAACAATGCGCCATTTGCGACCCGCCGGGAAGCCTGCTCCACCAAGACCGCGCAAACCAGAATCTTCCATAGCCTTGATGATGGCCTCTGGATCGCTTTGACCATTGGCCAAACTGGTGGCCAATGCATAACCGCCCTTGGCGCGATAGGCCTCATAGCCAACATAGGCCGGTGAGACCACGTTTGCCTTTTGCTCTGGACTAACGCCCTTTTGGGCAAAATCTGCTGGCTCAAACTGAGCATCATCCTTTGCTTTGGGATGTGTGATTTGTCGATTCTTAATGGCATTCGACACCTTCTCGGCATCCGCAAACAAAACGGGGTATTGATGGACCACAGCCACTGGGGCCTGCTCGCAACGCCCAACGCAAGGAGCGGCAATTACCTTTACCTTCGCGTTACCTAAGATGTTTGGCAAACGCTCGAGTAAATTTTTGGCACCAGCGAGCTCACACGAGAGGCCATCGCAAACGCGCACAGTAATATCAGCCACCGGATCGTTACCACGCACGACTTCAAAATGATGGTAGAAGGTTGCAACCTCGTAGACCTCCGCCATCGGCAAGTTCATCAGCTTTGCCAGCGCCACCAAATGATGGTCATGCAAGGCTCGATACTCATCATTGAGAAGATGTAAGTTCTCGATTAATAGATCACGTCGATAGGGTCCGTCGCCAATCAATTTCTTTACCGCAAGCAAAGCAGCATCATCTGCCTGACGACCTTTTAACTTACTTTTCTGCCGAATTCGCTCACGGAGATCATCAGCGCTTGCAATTGCAACAGCCTTGACTTCACTGGAGGGCTTTGGATGATTCATGCGTTCTTTATCTCTCAATCAAAAAGCGATTTCAGGGTTGCAAGGATCTTAAAAACGAGATCACTTTTTCATACGAGTGAATGTAATTTATTTAGTGATGCAAGTAATTGATATGGCTCAAGATCATCTAAATCAGGGTTAACCCTGAATTAACGTCAGCCCCTTATCTATAAAGACTATTGCGAGCTCGGCAAGAAGGTATTGCTGTAATCCATTTCCCTCTCCCGAACACGGGCTTTAAAGCAAGCCTCGTAATCGGGTGTCCCGATGCGCAAGCCCACTGAGGTGCAATCCTGTTGGGCTGCCGACTGCACGGTTCCACAAGCACTCAAGAGAGTGGTAGCAAACAGAGGTAATAAAAGTGTCAAACGTATCGAAGTTCTCATGTCTTCAGTCTATCACTTAAAGCAATTGTTTTAATAAGAGAACCATACCTGCAAATAGCAAAATCAATCCATAGGTTTGCTGCATGCGATGCATACTTAAACTGCGGTGCGCTTTTGAGCCCGCCCATAAACCAGCAATCATGCACGGAATTAGAACAAGTCCATAGGCCAATACCGGTAGATGCAGGATCAAGCCGGTAAACAACATAAATAACAAGCGCATCAATACAAGAACTAAGATCGCCAAGGCCATCGTGGCACGTAAGCGTGCTGGCTGATCTAAGCGCATCGATAAATAGGATGCATAGATCACGCCGCCCGTTGCATATAAAGCAGTAAATACACCGCCCACTGCCCCAAAAAGAATTGCCCAGTAGCGACTAATCACCTGTAAGGGGGCTGATTTTTTTCGTACGAGCACCCGCAGGCCATTAGCTGCAGCAAAAATACCGAGAGTAATTAATAAGGGCTCTTGTGGCGCATTAAGGAGCAAGGTAATTCCAACGATCATCCCAACCAGAGTAAATGGAAACAACCAAGCCAACTTTTTTTTATCGGCCTCTTGATACGATTTCCCACCCAGATAAAAGGCAGCGCATAGGTCTAGGATCACCATCAAGGGCACCACAAACTGCAATGGAAAAAATAAAACGAGGATGGGTACTGCAATTATGGATGAGCCAAACCCAGATACCCCAAAGATGAAATAAGCCACAAACACAATAGTGCAAGCGGCAATAAAAGAGATGGGTTCGATTAAATCAAAAATAGCTGACTTTATGAATGAATATTCTTATTGACTACCTAGATTAACACCGAGCGGTACGCCGTCTTTGTCACTCACCACCTCTTTGCTTGATCCTACTCGCAAACGCTCGGCCAAAGCAGGATTACTTTGCAGCATCAACTCTCTAGCCCGAGTGGCGCGAGCATTTGCCAACTGCCTTAATTCAGCCTCGGTAATCACATAACTTTGAATGATCTCATTGCGCAGCTGTTGATAGCGCGCCTCATTGTCAGGAAGTGAAATTAAACGTTGCGCTAACTTGATGCGCCCTACTTGCTGTCCATATGCTGACTTCACCCCTGACTGCAGGCGCGGATCGGAGAGACTTGGAATCGGCAAGGGCTCGCTGGGACTTAATTTAAAGCCCGCCGCAGTCAAAATAGCAAAGTCCGCTCGAGCACGAGCCAACTCGAGCTTATCGGCAGCAGGGTCGAACGCCCCCAAGAACTCGACCGTGGCATGGGGACGCTTCGCTAATACACCCCCTAATTTATCGAGCTTTTCTTGATCGGCAGGTAAAAATGAGCTCTCACCGAGTACCGAGTAGATAGGAGCGTCACTTTGCAAGCCCAATAAGGCCGCCAATGCTCGAAATGGTGCGGTCACAATATTAGTGAGCACCGTTCGGATAGCTTGCCACACTAAACCCGACGCTGAAAACTCGGGTGAGTCTACATTCCCTTTGATGCTTAAGGAAATATCAATGACATTGTCAGAGTCTTCTAAAAGGGCTACAGCCAGTCGCAAGGGCAAACGTTTGCCCTGAAAATTAGCAAGCTCTTCACCCAATTTAATATCTTTAATCACAAAGCGGTTTTGACCCACTAACTCTGCATTTTTTGCTTTGTAATTAAGAAATAGATCAAGACGTCCATCATCAATTGCATAACCGGCATATTTCATAAAATATGCATTAGCAGTCTTGAGAGGCACATTCTTGAACTCAAACGACAGGTCATGATTTCGTCTTGGGTCATCAAAGGAGGCCTGTCCTTTTGCTCGGAAACTTCCTTTATCCGCAACCAATCCATCTAAAGCAATCGCTGCATAACGGCCTGGAATATTGCTCACGCCAAGCAAAGAGCCATTTAACTTCCGAATCTCGGTTTTAAATTGAGGCACAACCGCAAAATCAGAGAACTGCACTAGTCCATCGCGTAATTTAATTGCTTTGATATCCAGCTGTAGTGCCGACTGTTGTGACTGGTCTACTTGCGGGCTATCCAACTTTGGACTGGCTGGCTTAGCAAACATGCGGCGGATATTCGAGAAACCCTGCTCATCAATGTCATAAAGAAAATCAGGCTTATCAAAGATCAACTCATCAATGCTGAATGCAGTATTACCACTGGCTAATTTTCGGAGATCAATTTGCTTTACATCCGCTTTCTTCCATTTAATAAATGGCTGCCGCGGCTTTCCTTCAGTGATCTCCACATCCAGCAACTGCAAATCCCCTGTTGTTGACCAAAGGGTATTACGCGACTGGTACTGCAGCTTGCCATTCATGACCCCGCTCGTTGCATTCAAGGGGCTATTGGCGGGCAATAAGGTAACAATTGGGGTAATGGCAAGATTGGTAATCGTGGTCTCAATCAAGAGCTGATCGAGCTTAGGCTGAAGAGATAAAGCAAATTGCAACTCTCCATCATCCAAGCCTAGGTTTAACTTCGCATTTAGGCTGTCGGGATCAGGGCTTGATATGCCACCTACTGCACGGACCTTCTGGAAAATGAGCATCTTATTGAGCGATGGAATCAATATATCCACCTTGCCCAAATCTAGCGCATACAAGCCCTCAAGTCCTGGCTGATCGCTCGTACTGGAGTAATTACTTAACTTTTTGAGCTCTAGTGAAAAAGGGCCAAGATCGTCTGTGAATTTCGTTTGCCCATCATTAATCTTCAGGCGCGCACTACGAATAACAAAATGCTCAATGAATACCTTCGGGGTTTTTGTTTTTGTAGGGCCCGTATCTTTTGGCTTGGTGTTCACTTTTTCAATGAACTCAAACCAGTTCCATTTTGCATTCGCTTTGGCATCCCTCTCCAACAAAACGGATGGGCCATCTAATTCAATTTCTTGAATACCGATCTGACCCAAGACCAGCTTGCCCCAGTTCAGGCTGAGCATACCCCGCTCGAGTGAGAATAATTCCTTACCTTTGATTTCTTTTAGTTTCAGCCCCTGTAATTCGACTTTTAGGGCAAATGGTTTGACGTGTATATCCCGAAGCTCAATCTGATAGCCCGCCCTTTGGCTATATTCCTCAAGAGATTTTTTAATCCATGAAGGTGCCCAAGCAATACCTACAATCCAAAAAATAGCGGCCGCAGCTAAGAGTCCAATGCCGATTTTGCGTAGAAGACGCAATGCGCTGATCTTCTGGAATTGCATCAAGTCCTATCCCAAGAAAATGCGCTTCATTTCTTGATTACCAATGACCGACTTCAATGACATAAAGGTGAGGTATGGCAATAGGATGAGCCAATAAATAAAACTGAGTGCGAGAATATGAATGGGGTCGCCATTACCAAAGTTAGCTAAAGAGGTGATAAAGCCTTTGTGATGAAACCAACCTTCTAAACCAGACTCAAGGGCACTCAATAAAACCACAACAAATAGATAGGCCAATGAGCGTGGCAGGATCTGCCAGATTAACGCTTGATTCGCTTTGCTTTGGATTGGATAAATAGCCTGACCAAGCAACATAAATTTGGCGCAGAGCAAGGCCTTAATCAAGGCCAGACTCAATGGTGCATAGGGCATTTCATCTTTGCGTAAGATCGAGTAGGACAAAAATACTAAGGCGCTAAACCATATAGCGAGGTAAATAGAGAGGATCAGAACCTTCTTAAATTCTTCGCCCAATTTGTGACGGATTGAACCGTTTTGCATAGCAATCCTTATTGAGTTCATCTAGATAATAAAGCCCGATAGAAAAACTGATCGTATGGATCTATAGCTTTATTTTTAGACGGTAAGCAATTTCACCCACTATGCCTCGTCTAAAGGCTAATACGCAGACCACGAAAATAGCGCCTGTTGTAATCGTGCTCCAGCCACCCAAATTAGCCAAATAGTTTTGTAAATTAATAATTATGGCCGCTCCTGCCACGGGCCCCCACAAGGTTCCAATACCGCCCAAGATGGTCATTAATACTGCCTCGCCAGAGGTATGCCAGAAAACATCCGATAAAGAAGCAAGTTGTAAGACCAAGCTCTTTAAACCCCCGCCCAATCCAGCCAAGCCTGCTGATAAGGTAAATGCAATTAATTTGTAGCGATTGACGTCATAGCCTAGGGAAATTGCACGAGGCTCGTTCTCGCGAATTGATTTCATTACCTGCCCAAACGGTGAATTAACAATCCGCTTAATCATGAAGAAAGCAAGAATAAAGACGATCAAAGCAAAGTAATACATATGGGTTGAACTTGATAGCTCAATCAAGCCCAAGAACTTACCCCTTGGCACTCCCTGGATTCCATCCTCGCCATTCGTAAATGGCACCTGCGTTGCCAAGAAATAAATCACTTGAGCCAACGCCAAGGTAATCATGGCAAAGTAAATTCCTTGACGACGAATTGCCAAGGCGCCGAAGATATAACCCAACACTGTTGAGCACAACACCCCGCAAATAAGTCCAAGCTCTGGGGTTAAGCCCCACTCTTTCATAACGTGAGCCGTAATATATGCTCCTGTTCCAAAAAAAGCAGCATGTCCAAACGACAACAAGCCCGCAAAACCCAGTAGCAAATTGAGGGAAGCAGCAAAGATTGCAAAACAAAATACCTTCATCATGAAAAGGTCGTACACCATTCCCTGAAAAGGAACAACCGCTAGCAAAGCCAAAATAACTAAAGATATTTTGTCGAGAGTAGATAGTTTGGATTTCATAATTAATTGGATCTTCCAAACAGTCCAGCCGGTTTAATCAACAGCACGATGATCATGATTACAAAAATAGAAACGGATGAGGCTTGGGGATAAAACACTTTTGTGAGCCCCTCAACCACACCTAAACCAAGGCCGGTCACAATAGCTCCCGCAATGGATCCCATTCCGCCAATCACAACTACAGCAAACACAACGATAATGAGATTTGATCCCATTACAGCTGTTACCTGATATACAGGTGCAGCCATTACCCCAGCGAATGCAGCAAGAGCGCAACCCGCGCCATAGGTTAAGGTCACAATTAAGGGGACGTTCACACCTAAGGCTTGAAGTAGGCGCGGGTTCTCAGTACCTGCTCTTAATAGACTGCCCAAACTAGTTCGCTCAATGAAATACCAAGTTGCAAAACAAACAATGAGCGCCAAGAAGACTACCCAAAGTCTGTAATACGGGAGGAATAATTCTGCGACACGAATACCGCCCTGCAAAAGCTCAGGTACGGGATAGCTATTACCAAGAACGCCAAACCAGTGACGAAACATTCCCTCGATCACCAAGGCAAGACCAAAAGTTAATAAGAGTCCATATAAATGGTCTAAGTGATAAAGACGTTTTAGCATCGTTTTTTCAATCACGATGCTAAAAAGCCCTACGATCAGGGGCGCCAAGAATAAGGCAACAAAATAGTTCACCTGAAACTCGGGTACGCCAATCCAATTACCAACTTGCGTTAATCCAATCCAAGCCACCATGGCGCCCAACATATATTGGGCACCATGGGTGAAATTAATCACGTTCAGTAGTCCAAAAATCACCGCCAAGCCTAAGCTCAACAACGCATAGAAAGAACCATTAATTAGTCCAATCAAGAGCTGAGAGACTAAAGCTTGTGGGGTGATTCCTAGAAACTCAAACATGGCCTAGAACAATCCTGAATTACTTCGTTACGTATTTGCACTTTGATTGAGCCAAAGGTAAGGTTGCATCTTTTGCAGCAATTACTTTGATTACCTTGGCTACGTCATTGGGCCCTTTTGATTCATTTGGCTTTTTGACCTCAAGCAAATACATATCGTGCTCAAACTTACCATCGGCACGAATTCTTCCCTTGAATAAACCATCATTAATTTCAACTGATTTCATTTGCTTCATGACGGCATCTGAGTTATCAGTCTTGGTTGCTTCAACCGCTTTTAAGTACTGCATCGTTGCCGAATACACACCAGCCTGAACCGATGTGGGGGCTTTGCCCTTGAACTCCTTCATAAAGCGCTCAGCAAACTTACGATTGGAGTCATTAAAATCCCAATACCAACCCTCAGTAAATACCATACCTGCAGTTTGTCTTAGGCCAAGAGCCTGAATATCACTAGTAAACATTAGCAATGGCACAACCGTTTGCTTCGATCCCATAATGCCAAGCTCAGCAGCCTGCTTGACGGATCCAATGGTATCGCCACCCGCATTAGCTAAGCCAATAACCTCAGCCTTGGATGATTGCGCTTGCGCCATAAAGGAGGAGAAGTCTTGGGTATTGATGGGATGCTTTACCCCACCTAGTACTTTTCCGCCATTAGCCACTACCACTTCGGTAGTATCACGCTCTAGAGTGTGGCCGAATGCATAGTCTGCTGTGACAAAGAACCAAGTCTTCTTACCAGAATCCACGACGGCCTTACCTGTGCCCCGTGAGAGTGCATAGGTGTCATAAACATAGTGAATGCTATATGGAGTACATTTCTCGTTGGTAATTTGCAAGGATGCGGCGCCGTTAACAATTGAGATGCGCTTGAATTGCTCTGCAACCTCCATGGCCGCAAGTGCTGAGGCTGTAGAGACGTTGCCCACAATCATGTCAACCTTGTCTTTCTCAAACATCTCGCGGGCTTTTGAGCTTGCGAGGTCTGCCTTGGATTGTGTGTCTGCTGATGTAATGACAATCTTTCTACCCAAAACTTGACCGCCAAAATCTTTGGCAGCCATCTGTGCAGCCAGTACCGCGCCAGGACCCTCGATCGCTGAATAAATACCTGAAAGGTCGGTTAACACACCAATTCTGATCTCATTATCAGAAACTGTTTGAGCCTGTGCAGGAATCGCAGCTGCTAAAAAGCAGGAAGCGACTAATGATGCAATTGCAGTTTTTTTCATTTGAACTTCTCCTTTTAAACTTTTTTCATCTTTTTAAACTACACACCCAATAAAATCTTGAGCTCCTCCTGACTGGCCTCGAGTTCAATCCTCTCAACCATTTTTACAACTTGCCCATGCTCGATCACATAGTTTCTATCTGCGAGCTTAGAGGCAAATCGAAAATTCTGTTCCACCAGGACAATAGTAAAGCCGCGCTCTTTAAGTGCGCGCACCACTTCAGTCAACTTTTGCACAATCACAGGTGCCAATCCTTCGGTAATTTCATCGAGAAGTAGCAAATTAGCGCCGGTTCGCAAAATGCGGGCAATCGCCAACATCTGCTGCTCGCCACCAGATAGCTTCCCGCCGGGACTCGAGCGGCGCTCATACAAATTAGGGAACATCTGGTAGATCTCATCTACCGTCATTGCCATCCCCTCTCCCACTTTGGGGGGGAGCATTAAATTTTGCTCGCAAGTGAGGCTGGTGAAGATCCCGCGCTCCTCTGGGCAATAACCAATTCCAAGTTTGGCAACTTGATAAGTGGGCATACCAATCACTTCTTGACCATTGACCTTAATCGATCCAGTGCGCTTACCGACTAAACCCAGAATGGCTCTCAAAGTGCTGGTTCGTCCCGCGCCATTTCTGCCCAATAAACAAACAACCTCACCTTTTTGCACAGTCAGATCAATTCCATGCAAGACATGAGACTCGCCATACCAAGCGTTGAGGGACTGGATTTCTAAAGCGGGTGTAGTCATGACGTATCAATGACCCTGTAACTCAGTATCAGCGGTGCCCATGTAGGCCTCCATCACCTGCGGATTTTTGGAGACTTGCTCATAGGGCCCTTCGGCGATAACCTCGCCACGCTGTAGTACTGAAATCGTGTTGGCAATATTAGCGACTACCTTCATATTGTGCTCAACCATTAAAACAGTTCTTCCCTTTGAAACCTGCTTAATCAACTCGGTCACAAGACTGACATCTTCGTGACCCATTCCCTGAGTGGGTTCATCTAAAAGCATGAGTTCAGGATTCATGGCAACGGTGGCAGCAATTTCAAGGGCCCGTTTGCGCCCATACGGCAAGTTAACAGCAAGTTCATCTGCAAAGCTATCCAAACCAACCTGACGTAGCGCATCCATTGCCCGATCGTTTAATACATCGAGAGAGCGCTCACTCTTCCAAAAGAAAAAAGAGGTTCCAAGTTCCTGCTGAAGACCAATGCGCACATTTTCGAGAGCGGTCATATGTGGAAATACAGCAGATATCTGAAACGATCGAATAATGCCTCGCTTGGCAATTTGTGCTGGCTTCTCTTTAGTAATATCGTGCCCATTGAAATTAATCTGGCCGGTAGTCGGCTCTAAAAATTTTGTGAGCAAGTTAAAGCAAGTAGTCTTCCCAGCCCCGTTGGGTCCGATTAGGGCATGAATACTTCCGCGTTTGACATTAAGATTGACATTATTAACAGCTGTAAATCCATAAAACGATTTCGTGAGGTTTTTTGTCTTTAAGATGAAATCATCAACCACAATGTGCGACCCTATAAGCCTGAACAGATTAAGAATAGTGGATCTAAATCACCCCGTTGTATATCGAAAACCCTAATTCTCACCTCATCCTAGCACCAAAAAATTACTCATTTTCATTAAATACCTGCTATTACAATGGGATATGGACTTTTCGATATCGCCTGAGCTGATTGCCCTGAGGGATCGAACACGGCAATTTATTGCACAAACAATCATTCCTTTTGAGGGGGACCCTCGCGAGACGGCGCATGGGCCCAGCCCAGAATTGCGTCACGAGTTGATCGCGCTCGCCAAAAAAGCAGGTCTTCTGACACCTCATGCCTCTAAAAAAAATGGCGGTCTTGGCTTAAGCCATGTTGCCAAAGCCGTGATCTTTGAAGAAGCCGGTTATTCCCGACTGGGTCCAATTGCCATGAATATTCATGCGCCAGATGAGGGCAATATTCATTTGATGGAACAGGTTGCTAATCCTGTCCAGCAAAAGCGTTGGCTAATTCCTCAAATTGAAGGCAAGTTACGTTCCTGTTTTGCAATGACTGAACCATCACCTGGTGCCGGATCTGATCCATCCATGTTACTCACTACCGCAGTCAAAGATGGTAAAGACTATGTGATCAATGGGCGCAAATGGTTTATCACTGGCGCCGATGGCTCTGACTATGTGATTATCATGGCACGCACTGAAGATGGCCAAGCAACTATGTTTCTATCCGACATGGATGCCACTGGAATTGAAATCGAACGCAATATGGATTCGATGGATCAATGTTTTGCAGGTGGGCATAGTGTGCTTCGTTTTAATAATCTGCGTGTTCCCGATGATCAAATCTTAGGTGAATTGGGTAAAGGCTTTCGCTATGCACAAGTCCGCTTGGCACCCGCCCGTCTAACACATTGCATGCGGTGGCTAGGCCAAGCGCGTCGTGCGCACGATATTGCCCTCGCTTATGCGCAAAAGCGGCAGGCCTTCGGTCAACGACTCGGGGATCATGAAGGCGTTGGATTTATGTTGGCTGACAACGACATGGATCTTCACACCGCCCGCTTACACATTTTGCATACTGCATGGCTACTTGATCAAGGTGAGAAATGTAACTATGAATCCAGCCGTGCCAAGGTGATTTGTTCAGAGGCCGAATGGCGAGTGGTTGATCGTTGCGTTCAAATCATGGGGGGTCAAGGCGTGACTGGTGAGACTGCAGTGATGCGTATCTTTACCGATATGCGTGCCTTTCGGATCTATGATGGTCCGAGCGAGGTTCATCGCTGGAGTATGGCCAGAAAACTGCTGGATCAAAAGGTATGAATCCTGCCGAACGCTTTCGTGTGGATGGCCAACTTGCTGTAGTTACTGGTGCCTCCAGTGGTATTGGACGGCACTGTAGTGAGCTTCTTGCTAGTATGGGTGCAAGAGTGGCGCTTGCTTCTAGACGCATTGATCAACTCGAATCTGTTGTTAAAACCATTGAACAAAACGGCGGTTCAGCAAAAGCCTTCCCCTTGGATGTCAGAAATTCCCAGAGTGTCAAAACTTGCTTTGAGGCTATTACTCAATGGGGCACCCCCTCCATTGTGATCAATAACGCCGGTATCTCGGTGACCAAAAGTCTTTTAGAACAAACTGAAGGGGATTGGGATGCGGTCATGGACACCAATCTAAAGGGAGTTTGGTTAGTAGCGACCGAAGCTGCACGGTGCATGGTGGCATGCAAAGCCAGCGGCTCGATCATTAATATGGCCTCGATCTTGGGAGAGCGACAAATTAATGGGGTTGCCCCCTACGCTATTTCCAAAGCAGGAGTCATTCAACTAACCAAGACGATGGCCTTAGAACTGGCTCGCTATCAAATCCGCGTCAATGCCATCCTGCCAGGATATGTGGTGACCGACTTGAATCGAGAGTTTTTACACAGCGAGCTTGGAGAAAAACTGCGCATGCGCATCCCGAGTCGTCGCTTTAGTGAGCTCAGCGATTTGGATGGTCCGATTCTGCTCCTAGCCTCTGATGCCGGCAAGGCAATGTCTGGTAGCGCCATCGCTGTTGATGGGGCGCATCTCGTTAGCTCCCTCTAGGCTATTACGTGAGCCCCCCTTTTAAAACTGAAGCACTTCGGGCTTACCTAAAAAACCTGGGGTTGCTTACCAATTCTTTAGAAATTCATTCTTTGGTTGGTGGCCAATCAAATCCAACCTACAAAATCACTAGCGGCAATAATCACTTTGTATTGCGCAAGAAGCCCTCCGGCAAACTTCTGCCCTCAGCTCACGCGATTGATCGTGAATACCGCGTGATGCAAGCGCTAGCTCAAACTCAGGTCCCCGTTCCTAAAATGCTAGCTTTTTGTGAGGATGACAGTATTGTTGGGACACCCTTTTATTTGATGTCGTTTTTGGATGGACGTGTATTTAATGATCAGTCCCTACCCCAACTCAATCCAAGCGAGCGTCATGCTATTTACCAAGACATGAATCGAGTAATTGCAGCAATTCATAGCGTCGATTACAAAGCAATTGGTTTGGAGAACTTTGGCAAACCCGGAAATTACTTTAGTCGCCAAGTAGGCCGTTGGTCACGCCAAGTCCAAGACAGCACTATTCCAATCCCTGAGGCACTCATCAAGCTAATAGAATGGTTACCAAATCACATCCC
The DNA here is from genome assembly GCA_027486235.1 of Burkholderiaceae bacterium. Taxonomy (GTDB): domain Bacteria; phylum Pseudomonadota; class Gammaproteobacteria; order Burkholderiales; family Burkholderiaceae; genus Polynucleobacter; species Polynucleobacter hoetzingerianus. Next base: position 2,905 of record JAIXPN010000044.1, on the reverse strand, counting down.
TGCTGATGATGAAACAACCCTTGTGCATGGTGACTTTCGCTTGGACAATCTGGTGTTTGATGCAACTGAGAATCGTGTGATTGGTGTGCTGGATTGGGAACTTTCTACTCTGGGTCACCCCATGGCAGATTTTTCCTATCAATGCATGGCTTGGCGCATTCCGCCATCTCTTTGGCGAGGAATTGGCGGGCTCAATTTAACCGAGTTAGGCATTCCCTCAGAACAGGAATACATTGAGTGGTATGAACTTCATACTGGCAGAAAAGCGAGTACCCACTGGAACTTCTATATGGCCTATAACTTCTTTCGCATTGCTGCCATCCTTCATGGCGTCGCCCAACGCGCTGTGGATGGTAATGCAAGTGCCAGTGATGCGGCTGAGAATGGCCAAAAAGCAGGTCAGCTTGCAGAGATTGGTTTGAGTTGCGTGGGTATTTCTTAGTTCATTAAATCTGCCAAGCTATCAGTCATCGCCTTTGTAACAGATTCTCCGGCACAAATGGTTGTTACAAGACCGGGCACCTGAGCTAGAACTTCGTGGGTATAAAAGATAGCGCTACCAATTTTTGCTTGAGCAAATCGATCGCCTGGATTTTTTTGCAAGATCAAAGCGGCAATCAAAGCAGATTTAGCCAGGAGCCATCCACCACAAATAATTCCAAAGCATTTCAGCAGAGGGTAAGCTCCTGCCAGAGCCGCTTGCGGATTTCTAGTGTGCGTAACCAATAACCAATCCACCGCCTGACCCAAACAAGCAATTACTTTCTCAAGCTCCCGGCCAACGGTTTGTAGCTCCTCTAGAGAAGATGCCTTAAGCTCGACCGAACTAGCATGCATTTCTGTGAAAAGTCTTTTTGCCTCCTGTCCCTGATCGCGAATGATCTTACGCCCCAGAAGATCCCCTGCCTGAATTCCAGTTGTTCCCTCATAAATCGTCGTAATTCGAGCATCCCGTAGGTGCTGCGCAGCACCCGTCTCCTCGATATAACCCATACCCCCATGAATCTGCACCCCCAATGAGGCAATCTCGATCGCTTGCTCGGTCGACCATGCTTTCACGATCGGCGTTAGCAAATCAACACGCTTTTGACTGGCCTCACGCACAGACTCATCTGGATGCTTTTGAGCAAGATCAGATTGTGCGGCCGCAATATAGGCTAGCGCACGCATCGCCTCGGTCTGTGTCTTCATCAGCATCAGCATTCTCTGGACATCAGCATGATGCAAGATTGGCAGCTTATCTGTCTTCTGGGGAACCTTGCCTTGAACGCGCTCTCGGGCGTATTGTGCCGCTTGCTGATAAGCACGCTCGGCAATAGCAACCCCCTCTAAACCCACAGCTAAACGTGCATTGTTCATCATGGTGAACATATATTCCAGACCACGATTAGCCTCACCCACCAAGTACCCAATCGCACCACTCGATTCCCCAAAGGACATCACTGCCGTCGGACTCGCATGAATCCCTAATTTATGTTCGATTGAAACGCATTTCACATCATTACGCTTGCCCAAGCTACCATCAGCATTGACTAAATACTTAGGGACAATGAATAAAGAAATGCCTTTAACTCCAGGGGGTGCGTCGGGCAATCTGGCCAACACTAAATGTACGATGTTTTCAGTAAAGTCATGTTCACCATAGGTAATAAAAATCTTGGTACCACTGATCAAATAGTGATCGCCATTCGGCACTGCTTTTGAGCTCACTGCTGAGAGATCGGATCCTGCTGAGGGTTCGGTGAGATTCATGGTTCCAGCCCACTGACCAGAGACTAAAGGTGGCAAATAGAGCGCTTGCTGTTCGGGTGAAGCATGATGCTCAATAGCTTCAATCGCACCAGCGGTCAACATCGGGCACAACATAAATGCCATATTGGCAGAGTGCCACATCTCATTCACGGGTGTTGCGAGAGTCAGGGGTAGGCCCTGTCCACCATAGTTGGCATTGGCTGCCAGTGAAATCCAACCGGCCTCAATATACTGTTGATAGGCTGCTCTAAAACCTTGAGGGGTCTTCACTGTTCCATCTGAATAGGCACATCCCTCTTGATCTCCAGGCCAATTAAGAGGACTCAATACCTCTCCAGCAAATTTAGAGGCCTCTTCCAAGATCGTATTTACGAGATCCTCACTCACCTCTTGATAGGTCGGCAGGCTGTTAATCGTAGAAAAAGGAATCAACTCATGCAAAATAAATTGCATATCTGCGAGTGGGGCACGGTAATCAGCTGGCATATTTATACGTCGATGGCAGAAGCTGAGCCGGCACGTTTACGCAATTCAAATTTCTGTATCTTTCCTGTCGCCGTTTTCGGAATCTCACCAAAGACTACCGCACGAGGAACTTTAAAACCTGCCAAATGCTTCTTACAATGCTCCACAATTTCCTGTGAGCTTGGATTTGTACCGGCCTTCAGCTCAATAAAGGCGCATGGGGTCTCACCCCATTTTGGATCAGGCTTAGCAACCACTGCTGCAGCCAATACCGCAGGATGACGATACAGAACATCCTCCACTTCGATACTTGAAATATTCTCGCCGCCCGAGATAATGATGTCCTTGCTACGATCTTTAATCTTAATATACCCATCGGGATACATCACCGCCAGATCGCCCGAATGGAACCAACCGCTTGCGAAGGCTTCTTGCGTGGCTTTCTCGTTCTTAAGATAGCCTTTCATGGCAATATTCCCCTGAAACATAATTTCCCCCATGGTCTCACCATCGGCTGGCACCGGCTGCATGGTTTCAGGATCGATCACTGCCGCTGCATGCTGCAGGTGATAACGCACACCTTGCCTTGCGTTCAAACGGGAACGCTCGCCAACATCAACTGCTGACCAGTCATCATGTTTGACACACACTGCTGCGGGGCCATAGGTCTCGGTCAAGCCATACACAT
>JAIXPN010000154.1 GCA_027486235.1 Burkholderiaceae bacterium | reverse complement strand
GGGTGTAAAAATGGGTGTAAAATGAACTATGATCAAATCCAGCACCCTAAAAATCAGCCTTGAGCTTCTTAAATTCATCTCAAAAATTGATGAATTTAAGGGGGCTTGGCGCGCACTGGGAACGCTCGCGCCCGAAAGACTCTCAAAACTACGCCATGTAGCAACTATCGAAAGCATTGGCTCCTCGACACGTATTGAAGGTAGCAAGTTAACTGATCGAGAGGTTGAGCAACTGCTATCAAACCTACAGATTAAAGAATTCTCAACTCGTGATGAGCAAGAAGTTGCTGGCTACGCTCAGGTCATGGACTTGATTTTCTCGGCTTGGGATGATATTCCTTTTACCGAAAATTACATCAAGCAGTTACACCAACAGCTATTGGGCTTTAGCTCAAAAGACGAATGGCACAGAGGTCAATACAAGACCAGTTCAAACAGCGTTGCCGCTTTTAATGAAAAAGGCGAGCAGATCGGAATTGTTTTTGAAACTGCAACACCATTTGATACGCCACGGCTAATGACAGAGGCGGTTGAATGGGTTAGAGCGGAGCTTGAAAAAGGCGAACTCCACCCATTAATCATCATCGCACTGTGGACTGTAATCTTTTTAGAAATTCATCCATTTCAAGATGGCAATGGCCGCTTATCCCGTGTGCTAACAACATTATTGCTGCTAAAGACTGGCTATGTATATGTACCCTACAGCTCTCTAGAAAGCATCATTGAGCAAAATAAAGAAGGTTATTACCTTGCCCTGCGTCAAACTCAGGGAACCATCAGAACTGAGAGCCCTAACTGGCAGCCGTGGGTTAAGTTTTTCTTTCAGTCTTTAGCGGCACAAGTAAAAAGGCTTGAGAAAAAAGTTGAGCATGAAAAAATTGTTTTAGCCCCATTACCAGATCTATCACTAAAAATTGTGGAGCTTACTCGTGAACACGGGAAGATCACCATCAGTGATGTTGTTCGCCTTACTGGAGCTAATCGAAACGCCCTAAAAGTACACTTTAGAAAGCTGACTCAGTTAAACCATCTAGAGCAACACGGTCAAGGTCGCGGCGTTTGGTACTCCCTGAAATAAGTTTATTTCTTATACATAAGCACGCCCTCCCCAGTTAAAAGGTAAGCAATGAGCCAGGCCGGTATTTATTCAAATATGAGGGGATGAATAAGTGAGGTGTTTGGATATTTGTGGGATTTATTGTTGGGTAAGTAACTGCATGAAGTGTGTCACTACTTACTTCTATGGTTAAGGCTCCTCTTTGTCACCTTAACCATCGAAATAGTGTCTTTTTAGCCTTCGCACATCAAGGTAAGCTGCGCCACCCCTGCGGGGTGACCTTGATTCTATGTATGCCTTATGTCACTTAAATAATCTTTTAAATCACTGTTTTATATGGGTTTTTATTAGTAAACTGCTCTTGCATTTGTCCGATATATGTATATAATTAAAGGACTATGAACAGACTTATTAAGCCACCAATCCCCCTGCCCGCACTGATTGCACGGCGTATTAACCGCAGTCAAGCCGATAAGGTTTGGACGGCAAAGGATTTTCTTGATCTCGGTAGCCGTAGCGCCGTCGATAAAACACTGCAGCGCCTCACGAATAAAGGTGACTTGCGGCGGATTGATCACGGCCTATACGACCGCCCCAGAATCAATCCACTCACCGGCAAGCTAAATCAGCCGAACTACCAACACGTCATTTGGGCTATTGCGCGGCGCGATAGTGCGCGCATGCTGATTGATGGCATGACGGCAGCAAATGATCTAGGCTTAACCACTGCCGTACCAGGCAAGGTCATTGTTCATACCGACGCACGCATCAAGCCGATTCAGATCGGCAATCTGACCATCCAGTTCAAGCTCGCATCTCCCAGCAAACTCATTTGGGCTGATCGCCCTGCTATGCGAGTAGTACAAGCGCTGCACTGGCTCAAAGATGGCATCAAACAAAATGACCAAGCAGCAGTCTCTGACATTAAGGGCGCTTTAAGTAAAGTGTTTAACGATCCCAAAGCTGGCGCGCTCATTCAGAACGATTTGAAAAAGAACTTTTCGCATCTGCCTGCGTGGATGCATCCCTTACTACAGAACCTTACAAATCACACCAATCACACTCAGTTGGCTCATTAAAATACCGTTTATGAATATCAATTACCTTGCAGTTCTGATGGCCAGCGAAAGCGATCGGCGCAATCTCTTTTTAGAAACAGCCGTTCGTTTAGGCACCCCATTACGCAATATTGAAAAGGATTTTTGGGTGTGCTTTGTATTGGATATGCTTTTTAATGGCAGGGCAGTTGATGAGCCACGCCTTTTATTTAAAGGCGGCACTTCCCTATCCAAAGCATACGATTTAATTAATCGCTTCTCTGAGGATATTGATATCACGGTCTACCGCGACGACATTGGTCACTCAGTTGATTTAGTAGAACTGCAAAGTTGGGGAAAAAATAAGCGGGCTGATTATTTGAAAGAGATCAAGCTGGCTTGCTCTGCTTATATTCTGGGGGACTTAAAAGACCGTCTTACGAAGCAAATTCAGAATGTGTTGAGTACGGCTGGTATTGCTATGCCGGCCTTAAGGGTTGTAGTTGATTCCAGCGATCCTGATCAACAGACCTTGCTCGTTGAATATCCATCGCTTGAGACTTCAGGCAAAGACAATTACATTGAATCAAAGATCAAGATTGAGTCCGGCGCCAAATCCGCCCTAGATCCCAGCAAGCTTGTGACAATTACGCCCTATATAGGCCAAGAATTTATTGGTGGTGACTTGAGTGTGGCCAATGTGACCTGCATCGCGCCAGAGCGTACCTTTTGGGATAAGGCCGTCATTGCACATGGCTTACGTGCATGGTTCGATGCAAGGGGTAGCCTCAAAAATAACGGCAATCGGGTATCGCGCCACTATTACGATCTGCATATGCTATTGGGTAATGAGATAGGTCAAAAAGCCCTTCAGAATATCGAACTAGGTAAAGAATGTGCCATGCATGCCTCCATCTTCTTTTTTGACAAAGACTGTCAACAGAATTTAGCTGCAGAAGGTCATTTTTCGATCTACCCCAGCGATCAAATGATTCCGGCGCTGCGCCGAGACTACGATCAAATGTCTGCCATGATTTTTGGAGATACCCCTAGTTTTGATGCCATTCTGGGTAGCATTCAGGCTGCTTCAAAACAGTTTAAGAGATCGTATTTAAATTAGTGATGGAGTTAACACTATTTAACATGCCTTGACTATCTCCAACCATTAGCTTGCTGAGATAGGTGTTTCTTAAATATGGTTGCTATTGGCGATAACTTTTTGCCTTTAGGGCTCACAATGTGCCAACTTGTCTCAATGGGAAAATCTTTACATTTCAAGATGGCTACCGCTTCTTGGTCAGATTTATCACCCAAAGAATACCTAGACAAAACCGCTATACCTAGGCCGCCTATAACTGCCTGTTTAATTGCCTCATTACTCCCTAGCTCTAACCTAACATCCGGCTTGAGCTTTAGTCGCTTAAGGTGTACATCTGTCGCCATTCTGGTTCCAGAGCCCTTTTCTCTCAAAATAAATTTTTCATTCTTTAATAAGCTAATATCAAAATTCTTTTTCTTAGCAAGCGCATGATCTTTTGAGGCAACCAATAACAAAGGATTTGGCATAAACACTTCGTCTTCTATATCGAGATGAAGTGGTGGCTGGGACATGATGTAAAGATCATCTAGATTCTCTTCTAATCGTTTCACCACACCATCGCGATTGAGCACTTCTAAAGAAATATCGATTTGAGGGTACTTCGCGCAAAAGCTGCCCAATATTCTAGGAATGAAATACTTGGCAGTACTCACCACTGCAACTTTTAACTTGCCTTGCGTTAATCCCTTTACTCCATGAACCTCTTGTTCAAAGGATTCCCACTCGGTAGAAATCGCTCTTGCCGTTTTAGCCAGCGCCTGACCCATCGCTGTTAAATGCACTTTCCTAGCAACCACTTCGTAGAGCGGCACCCCAACCGCATCCGTTATTTCTTTCAACCCCATCGAGGCCGTTGGTTGGGTAACGTGAACCATTCGCGCAGCGCTACTCACGCTTCCAGTTTCAGCAAGAGCCAGAAACAGTCTTAATTGTCTAAATGTAATATTCATCAGCTTTTACCTATATATAAAGTTATTAATATCGATTTTACTTTATGTATAGGCATCCCTATGATTGCTCCTAAATTTGGAGAACGTATGAACAACTTACTTGACCCCGCAATTCTTTTCTTTGTCTTTGGATGTTTTGCTGGCCTGATCCGCTCTAATCTTGAAATTCCGCGCTCCATCGCTAAATTTTTATCCCTTTACTTATTAATGGCACTCGGACTTAAGGGCGGCTTTGCGCTTGCCAAAACAGGACTTAATTCAGAAATCGCACTCAGCATGACTATTGCAATAGTCATGGCATTTCTTGTGCCAACGCTAGGCTACTTATTCTTAAGAAATCGTATTAACAAATTTGATGCGGCGGCAGTTGCCGCCTCTTATGGGTCCGTTAGTGCGGTGACATTTGTAACTGCCATTCAGTATATGGAGCAAAGTCAATTAAACCCAAATGGATACATGGCCATAGCATTAGTATTAATGGAGTCTCCAGCAATCATTATGGCTGTTCTACTGGCCAACATGCTGAGGCACAACCCCGAAAATAGCCAAGCAAAGAGGTCTTCATTAAAAGCAATACTGCATGAGTCTTTTACGGATGGCGCTCATTTACTGCTTCTAGGTGCCATGGCTGTGGGATATCTCAGTGGTGAGGCCGGAAAAACCATGATGCAACCGTTTTCTGGGGACTTATTCAAAGGAATGCTGGCTTTTTTCCTGCTCGATATGGGCCTGATGGTTGCTAAAAATTTGAAGGATGCCGCCAAAAACTCCACTGCGTTGATAGCGTATGCTTCGATCAGCCCACTGCTCCATTCGGCAATTGCGTTAGGGCTATGCATCCTCTTTGGAGTAGCAACTGCGGACACTATTCTTTTAATGGTTTTATCGGCAAGTGCATCGTATATTGTTGTGCCTGCGGTTTTACGGTATGCCATTCCAGAGGCAAACCCATCGATTTACTTTGGCCTTTCGATTGGGATAACATTTCCACTAAACATCATTCTTGGAATTCCTACGTACATTTGGGCCGCTCAGCAATTTAATTAAGGTGTTAAAGCATCTATCAACACTTTCAACACAACGACATAACTGATCTTTGTCATGAAACTAGCAGCGATAAGTGTTTGTTTATGGAATGCTTGACTGATTCAGCAATATTCCATAACCAATTATCGAGAGCAAACACATCTAAATGTGGTTCTGCGCAGATCATGTGCACTAATACTGTGCATAGATGCACCGCTTTTTATCAGACAACGCTGATATACGGTCTCAATCGTAATAGTCTGAGTGTATGAAAAACCCATATAACGAGATGTTTGATCAGCATGGTGCACCACGTCCCCACTATGGGACATTTCATTCCTGGCTTGGCGACCAGAGTCAAGCACTCATGAGTCTAAAACGAGCAGAGGCCGATCTAATTTTTCGTCGTGTTGGCATTACCTTTGCTGTATATGGCGATGATCTTGGTGCAGAGCGCACCATTCCCTTTGACGAAGTCCCACGTATCTTTACCGCTAAAGAATGGTCCGATCTTGAGTCTGGATTGCGGCAACGGGTTACAGCACTTAATCACTTTATTCATGATGTCTACCACGATGAAGCAATCATTAAAGCGGGAATCATACCCGCTGAACAGATTTTTAATAATGCCCAATATCGACCAGAGATGCGCCATGTTGAAGTGCCACGCAATATTTATGCCCAAATTGCAGGAATCGATATTGTGCGAGCCGGTGAGGGTGAGTTCTATGTGCTGGAAGATAACTTACGGGTTCCCTCTGGCGTTTCTTATATGGTCGAAGACCGCAAAATGATGATGCGGCTTTTTCCGGATCTGTTTCAGCGCTATCGGGTTGCTCCCGTAGAGCACTATCCCGATCTTCTGCTGGAATGCCTCAAGTCCGTCAAACCCGAAGGCATAAAAAAACCCAATGTAGTTGTACTAACCCCAGGGATGTTTAACTCCGCCTACTTTGAACACACCTACTTAGCTCAACAAATGGGGGTGGAGTTAGTCGAAGGCAAGGATCTTTTTGTAAAAGACGAAGAAGTCTTTATGCGCACCACTCGAGGTCCAGAGCGTGTAGATGTGATCTATCGCCGGATTGATGATGACTTCCTTGATCCTTTAGCATTTCGGTCCGATTCAGCACTGGGCGTTGCTGGACTCCTGAACGCGTACCGTGCCGGCAATATCACTTTAGCTAACGCCATTGGTACTGGGATTGCGGACGATAAGTCAATTTATCCTTACGTACCTGACATGATTGAATTTTATTTGGGTGAAAAACCCATCCTGAATAATGTACCAACCTATCAGTGTCGTAAAGCCGAAGACCTTGCTTACACCCTTGCCAATATCGAGCAGCTAGTTGTAAAGGAAACCCATGGTGCCGGGGGCTATGGCATGCTCGTTGGCCCAGCATCCACCAAGGAAGAGATTGCGCGTTTTAAGGAAAATCTCATCAAACACCCCGAACAATACATTGCGCAGCCGACTCTTTCATTGTCGACCTGCCCTACTTTTGTGGAGTCTGGAATAGCGCCCCGTCATATTGATTTACGTCCATTCGTACTCTCTGGCAAAAACATCAAAATGGTACCGGGCGGACTCACGCGCGTAGCCCTTAAAGAAGGCTCTTTGGTGGTGAACTCCTCCCAAGGCGGCGGTACCAAGGACACTTGGGTATTAGAGGATTAAAACTGAGAGCGCTATGCTAAGTCGAACTGCAGATTGTCTTTATTGGATGGCGCGCTATAACGAGCGTGCGGAGAATACTGCACGAATGCTGGATGTGAATTACCAAACATCCCTTTTGCCACAACCTGCTGAATACCGTGATCAAAGCTGGCGCAAGTTATTAATTATCTCAAAATTAGAGTCTATGTTCTTAGAACGTTCGTCCGCGATGAATCGTGAAACCATATTACGATTCATGATTGAAGATGCCAATAATCCATCCAGCATCGTATCGTGCTTGCGCGCTGCCAGAGAAAATGCCAGGGCCATTCGCGGCAGAATTACTTCTGAGCTGTGGGAAACCCAAAACACTACATGGCTTGAGTTTCAACAGCTCTTAGCAAAACAAGATTACGCCGACCCAAGCGCTCTACTAGATTGGGTGAAATACCGCTGCCATTTATTTAGGGGTGTGATGCACGGCACAATGCTTAAGAATGAGGCGTATTACTTTATGCGCATTGGCACTTTACTAGAGCGTGCTGATAATACTGCCCGTATTTTAGAAACAAAATACGAAGACCCGGATAGTCTGTTGGAACTTAATCCCAAAAATGATATGGGCAAAGCCTCGGACTCTGCCTTTTTTGACTTTTATCACTGGGCTGCATTACTGCGTTCAGTTTCTGCTTTTGAGATCTATCGGCAAATCTATTCAGATCAAATTACTCCACAAAAAACTGCGGAACTTTTAATTTTTAATCGACAAATGCCACGATCTTTAACTTACTGTGTCAACGACATAATCACTCTCTTAGGTGAAATTCGTAATCAGAATTCTAAAGAGATTGAACGCTTAATCGGTAAATTACAGGCGGACTTAGACTACTCTGATATTGATGAAGTATTTAATATTGGTTTAGAGGAGTTTACAAATCAGTTTTTGGAGCGGATTAATCACATAGGCGATGAACTGAGTAATGCCTATCTCATCCCCCTTGCCGTAGCCTAGTATGACACCCATGCACCTTCAGATCGAGCATCACACCGAGTACCACTATGAAACTGCAGTGCGCTACTCCATTCAGGAGCTTCGACTCAAACCACTAAATTCCCAGGGACAGTCAATTAGAAACTGGAAGATATTGACGCCGATCAAGGCCAAAGTGAACCAGGATGCCTTTGGCAATGAATACCAAACATTCTCCCAAGATGCGCCCTATAAATCCATGAGCATTTCAGCAAAAGGGGAGGTAATTAGTACTGGCGGATACGAGTACACCGACGTCGAATCTTCTGTCTCACCCTATTACTTGCTCCAACAGACTAGGCTTACCCTTCCCTCCCCACAAATGCTGACCTATTTTGAGAAATCACTTCCTAAAAAGGCAGACTTGGACTCTGTTTTAGAGTTAGCTAGCGCCATCCGCAACACCATCCCCTATCAATCCGGAATAACCAATTTTGCAACGACCGCGATGCAATCGTTTGCCATGAAAACCGGTGTTTGCCAAGACCATAGCCACATCATGCTCAGTCTTTGCCGATCTGCAAATATCCCAGCACGCTATGTCAGTGGGTATTTCTTTGCTGAGGACTCCCCCAATCTTGCTAGCCACGCCTGGGTTGATGTCTGCACTGATATTGATAAAGCCAAGTGGCTCAGTATTGATATCACCCATGCTTGCATCACGGATAATCGTCATATTCGTCTTGCTATCGGGAGGGATTATTATTCAGCTGCGCCTATTAAAGGAATTCGTTCTGGTGGAGGCCAAGAGGAACTGAGCGCCCGAATTTCAATACATCAAATTAAAGTATCCTAACTATGACTTATTGCATTGGCTTATGCCTTGATCAAGGCCTCGTGTTGCTAGCAGATACGCGGACAAACGCAGGGGTTGACCAAATTGGCACCTTTCGAAAAATGACCGTGTTTCAAGAAGATACGGAGCGCTTCTTTACCCTTATGAGTTCTGGCAACTTGGCCATTACCCAAGCCGTAAAAGAAATTTTGCTCCAGGGGGAGGCCTTTGGCGGCATTAATCTTTGGACGGCTAAAAATAGTCATGAGGCTGCTACGGTTGTCGGAGCTGCAATCAAAAAAGTACGGGATCGTGACTACGAATCCTTACAAAAATCCGGTATTGAATTTAACTGCAACCTAATTTTTGGAGGTCAGGTTAAGGGCGAGAAGCCACGCTTATTTAACATCTATGCGGCCGGTAACTTCATTGAGACCACCCCGGAAACCCCTTATTTTCAAATTGGGGAATCTAAGTATGGCAAACCCATTCTAGACCGAGTTATTCGCTTCGACACGCCTTTGAATTTGGCCACTAAATGTGTATTAATTTCCATGGACTCAACCATCAAAAGTAATATTTCGGTTGGTCTACCACTTGACCTTTTGGTTTATGAAAAGAACTCGTTTGCATTAGAAAAACTAATCACTATCGATGAAGATAATCCCTACTTTGAGATGATGCGAGATATTTGGGGTGAAAAGCTCAAAGAGGTCGCTTTAAGTATTCCCGAGCCAAGTTGGAACGGATCGAAAAAAAGCATTTCGATTGTTTCAACATCAAAAAAATTAGGTCCAGTACCCGTTCACACTCCTGAAACTAAAACGAAGCGAACCAAGGCAGGTAAATTTATTAAGGCCAAGTGATTACTAGCCAAAGGGATAAGTAGAGCTTTCCATGATTTACCCCACCCAGCACCATACGAACGAGCGGCCTACGCCCTAAAGGGGCGTAGGTCTCGGAGTCGTCTTTCTAAATACCCATATTGCCCAAGTGTTGGGTAATTCGTTCGATGGGATTATCGGCCGTAGTCAATGGCGTACCTAGGCTTGCGGTCCGCGCCCGAATAGGCTGCACACCCTTTAAGAATGATTCCCGTGTTGGTCTTATCGGTATATTGGTCATCTCAATGGCGTTGTAGATAAATTCAATCGTAGACTGCCAATCTTCTGGCTTATTGTTTTGCACAAAGATCTGCATATAAAACGGGTCAGCGAGGTATCTATCAAAGCACTCTACTTTTGCTGCGTGGTCGATCTCATTATTGCGTGACTGTAAATACTCCATCATCTGCATTCTCGCCTGCGAAATCAGTTCTGGCTTACTTTTTTGACCCTCTGTGGTGTTCATCACGTTTTCTACTAACTTGTTTTCGATTTCGTATTTACGCACTACGTCTTGCAGGCTTAGGATGGTGACCTGCATTTCTTCCACTTGCTTTTCTAGGGTACGCTTTTCTTGCATGATTTTCTGAATGCGCTCCACACCGCGCTTGGATTTAATCTCTGTTTCCGGCTCATCATCTGCTGTAGCAGTAGAGCCTTCTGTTCCTGCGCTCAATAATCGCTCAATTAGTCGTTTGCCACTCTCCACAACTACCGGCGCTTCCGGCAACTGTCCTAAGGTTACTTCTGTTGGGGCGGGCACAAGCGAGCTCAGATCGTGGGCTGCACTTACTAATGGTCCAGTCTCTTCTTTTAAGGGAGTGCTGCCAAATGAGGCAGGTAGTGCCGCTGGTACATGCACAGCGCCTTTAATGGGCTTTAACGTCTCTACTTCTGGTTCTTCATTGCAATCTTCTTCCTTAATTTGCTCAGGCTTTTGCATCTTTTTACTTACAGGGACTTGTGCTGGCGGTAAAGGACTTGGGATTACTTTGGGGGCTGGCGTGGCCTTTGGTGATGCTGCCACTGGTGCTGATGTGGCTGCAGGCGTAGGTTTTTCTACTGGCGCTGGCTTTTCTGCAGCCATTTGCGCAAGGCGTTTTGCTTCGGCTAGCAGCGCTGTTTGTTTACGGCTTTCTTCACGGGCCTGCTGCAGTCGTATGGTGTTTTCTGCTGCCTGTGCTTTTTCTTCTTCCTTTTTTAGACGCATTTTTTCTTTATACGCCTCGCGATCCTGAATGCGTTGATAGTACCCACCATCGGTTGTTACTTCAGATTTAAAGCCCTCCACTACTTCAGTCATTTTGCTTCTCCCCTTTAAATAAATTACTGCTGTGCATATGGCGTTGTTGTGCGCCCGTAAATAAATTAATTCCTATATCAAGGTCCTTATAGTCATCGGCTTGCTTTTCTATATTGGGAATAAATAGATTGGAATCGATTCGGTCGTCATACCGCAAGAGGGTCTCCTGTAGGAGATTACGGATATGTTCGTAGTCCATTCCCTTGGCTTGCAAGTTTTGCATCAGTATTGATAGATTTGTAATCATCGGCAATACCGTAAGCCAGCCTTCCTTCTCTTCTATTCCATCGGGTGCTCCGGTCGTACCTGCTCGTATGCGCAAATCAACCATGTCAAAAATGCGATCTTTTGTAAGGGTCGGCCAGTCGTAGGTT
>JAIXPN010000098.1 GCA_027486235.1 Burkholderiaceae bacterium | reverse complement strand
TTGGAGACCACTTGGTAGCGCATAATCTCACCGGTGGCATCCGAGTCAGGGCTAATCGTAGACATAACACCCGGAGGGAAATCAACCTTCGATAGGTTGGCAATAAATATTTGTCGCGCCTTAAATGCATCGGTACGATTATCAAACTTTAAAGTAACAACCGATAATCCGAATAAAGATACCGAGCGAAAGGTCTGTACACCCGGAATTCCGGCTAAGGCATTTTCAACAGGAATGGTGATTTGCTGCTCAACCTCAGTAGTCCCGCGTCCTGGCCATTGAGAAATCGCCTGAATTGTAAGTGGTGCCACTCCGGGGTATGGCTGAATCGGTAAAGAACGTAGTGCTAATACACCCAGTATCAATAGGAGTAGGCAGGCCGATAGCACGATTACTCGTTTATGAATCACACCCCTTACTAAAGAAGTAATCAAACTCACTAATTACTCCTGTTTTGTAAAGCGCTCATTGAGAAGAACGGCGCCTCGAATGAGTACCTCTAAGTTTGGCTCAATTCCCTCGGTAATCGCAAAACGTTTACCGTCTAGGTCATACCCTTTCACTACTAAGCGACGATAACTCTCTGGTCCAGTTCGCACAAAGGCATAGCGCAAATCTTTATCGCGAACAATAGCCGATTGAGGCACCACAATCGCTTGTGCTGTACCAATTTGCAATTTGGCATTGGCATACATATCGGGCTTAAGGGAGCCATCGGCGTTGTCAATATCCGCCCTAATCAATAAGCCGCGGGTTTGAGTATCGACTGTAGCAGCAATGTAGTTAACCTTGGCAACAATCTCCCGATCTGGGAAGGCCTCCAAATGAATCTTCATTGTTTGGCCCCGCTCAAGATGACGTGCATCTTGCTCAAAAATATTCCCCGCAAACCATAATGCTTTCGGGTCTGCTAAAAATACCAATGGCTCACCATTACTAATAATGGCACCTGGTTCGACATTACGTTTTACAACTACCCCATGTATAGGCGAGCGCATAAGTAAATTGCTGTGCGCTCTTCCGGTCTTCTCCAGATTGAGAATATCGCTATCGGAGAAGCCTAAATTACGCAAGCGGTTTGCAGCTGCTTCTTGCGTAATCTTGGCATCTGCCAATAAGTTAGTAAGCGAATTGCTCTCAGCCAGGATCTTGACAGTGCGATAGGTTAATAAGAATTCTTGTTGAGCAGAATTGAACTCTGGACTGTAGAGTTCAATCACTGGAGCACCCACTTGGACTGGTGCGCCCTCAAAGGCATAAATACGCTCCACCCTTCCTTGGACGCGGGCACTCAATAGTTTGCCTTTTTCAGCATTAAAGACCAAGCGACCGGGAACCTTGATCTCTTGTGGAACCGTTTGTATTGCAGATTTTTCAAAACGATAGATTTCTGGGTTTAAAACAACTCCAGGTAAATTGAGAGACATTGCGCCCGACTGATCAATAGCAATTTGTTTTTCTTGTTGCTCAATCTTAATAATGCGATTGACTACCGTAATTCGGCCAATCGTAAATCCAATCACCAAAATTCCAAAAGCAAAAGCTGCCAAGCGGAGTCGATAACGCTTCTCAGGGCTTAATTGCCAGTAATAGTCCAAGCCCTGCTTCACTTTGCTAGTCAGTGCAGAGCTCAATTTGTCAATGTACTGACGTATTCGTGGGTTGAAATACTGTTTCACATTCATTCCTAAAAGGGTTCGCGCCCAGATGAGACCATCAATACCGCATACGATTGCAATAAATCACTTTCTACGATTGTTAGTTGGGTCTGCAAGAGGCGCAATTGATTCTGGGCAGTCAATAGATCATTAAATCCTTGTCCATTGTTGGAGTATTGGGTTAATGCCACCTTGTAGGCCGCATCCGCTTGGGGTAATTGACTATCGCGCAAGAACTGCATCTTATTTTTAGTTTGCTCAAACACGGTATACGCACTTGAGACACCCAAAATAATTTGCTGCCGATTAGCAATATTGCTAGCCTCAACAGCTGCCTGCTTGCGAACTGCCTGCTCTACTCCGTATTTCTCTTTCATAAAGAAATATAGAGGGATCACAATATCAAACTCAAATTGGTAATACAAAGCACCATTATTTGAGGCAAATGGTCCGCGCGGCGTGTAGGACGAGCCGATCACCTGGAAATCAGGAAGATAAGCCTTCTTTGCCAAACTCACGCCCTTTCTGGCTGCATCCACATCTAACTGCGAGCTACGCAACAGAGGGTGACTGGTCTCCGCATAATTTTCTAATTCAATCAAGGTGGGAACCGTGCGTATTACTTGCTGTACATTGCCAGATAAGGCAATCTTCTCCCGAGGGTCTCGACCAATCAAAAGATTGATATTGCGATAGGCAACCTGCAACTGCTTCTCTAGATTAAATTGCTCAGCAATTGCTGCGTTTTGAGCAACCTGGGTGTTCAAAAACTCAACATAAGCGGCTGCATTATTGGCATAACGAGCTCGGGCTACGTTCTTAATTAATTCAAAACGCGTCACCATCTCTTTTAAGACTTGCAATTGCTTTTGTGCAGATAAAGCGCTGTAGTAAAGAGTGGACAGCTGTGCTCCTAATTGCAAATAACTCGATTCACTCTGCGCCAGCAAAGACTCGGCCGAGGTATCGGCAATCTGAGCAGCCAAACTTCTCTTTCCCGGAAACTGAAAGGGTTGGGCAATGGAAATTGAATTATTGGCACTACCCGCATTACCAGCAGATCCCAAAGCGAGTGGAGAATTTGCTGGAATACCAGACCAAACTAGCCCTACCTGGGGATTTGCCGGTGCCGCAATCTGTGGAACGGTTGCCTTGGCAGATAAATAGTTCTCGCGTAATGCACTTAATTGCGGGTTATTCAGCCTTAGCTCATTCCATAGCTGCCGCAAATCCATGTCCTTCGGAGCAGTTTGGGCATGAGCTGACCCGATGCATGTAAACAGCACCATGATCACAGAAGCTAACCGTGAGGAGAAATCCATAGATCTCACGGCCGATCGACAAAACGCAATTGTTTTCTTTGATACAACATAAATCCCCCGAGCAAGGGTTACACAATTAGAGAATGAACTCTAAGAATGGAGTTTTTTCTTATGAAAAGAACGGGGGTGCTCGTGCCTGCTTCAGCCCTACTTTGGTAGCTTGGATACATTCAGCATTCCAAGAAAGTAAGGCGCTGGGATTGATGAGAAATGAAAAAGAATTCTCAAGCTTGACATTAAATAATTCAATATCGTCAACAAACGTATTGCTGACCGTAAGTGTTTGGGCTAAATCTTCGTTTTGCCACAAAATGACGAGTGGCTCAAATTGCGTTGAAATAGCTGCGGTTTGATCAATGAAATGAATTTCCTCAAAATCATCCAAATCCTCCTTAAAGGAAGGAGTCGCAGCCTGGACAGAGCACCCAAAAATAATGGATGCAATGACAAAGCAATGTGCTAGTTTTTTCCGAATAAATACAAGCATGACGTGATTCTAGCTCAGCAAAAGCCCAATCGAACAAGTTTTATGGGGAATATTTGCTGCGGAGCAACAAAAAAGCCGCCTGATGGGCGGCCTTTTAGAAATCAGGGGTAACTGATTACTTGCGCTTGTTTACAGAATCTTTAAATGCTTTACCTGCAGAGAACTTAGCAGTCTTTGAAGCAGCAATCTTGATTGCTTCTCCAGTTTTTGGATTGCGACCAGTGCGCGCAGAACGCTTACCTTGGCTAAATGTTCCAAAACCAACCAACTGAACAGAGTCACCTTTTGTTACTGCTTTAATAATGTTTTCAATCGCAGAGTTAAGGGCACGCTCTGCACTTGCTTTTGAAAGTTCTGCATCATCAGCAATTTTTTCTACGAGTTCAGCTTTATTCATATTTTTCCTTTAAACAAACAATTAAACAACCGCTACAAAAAAGGACTGCAAGCGCAGCCCTAAGATAGGAGTCACTCAAAAAATTATTACCAATTACTGAATGGCAAGCAATTAATAACGGAGTTAGTTTGCTACAGCGATTCTATGAAGACAAGGGGCTTGCCCTAGGGATAATCCCTCATTTTTGATCATTCTGGAGATCGATCTCACCCTTTATGGGCTTGATTTAGAGGGTAATTTCATAATCTGGAGATAAATACCCCATTCCTTACTTGACAGCCGGCCCTCTCTTCACCAACATCTTTCTGCCAATCATGACGGTAGCAATCACGAGGGTTGCAAAGATAATATTAATCAAGGTGATCGGCTCATGAACTAATATGGCAGATGCCAGCAAGGTGCAGAATGGTTGCAGTAATTGCACTTGACTCACCCGAGAAATACCGCCAATTGCCATTCCTCCATACCAAAAGAAGAAACCAATAAACATTGAAAAAATACTGAGGTACAAGAAACTAGTCCACGCAATAGCGTTTGCTTGTAAATAGATTGTTTCAAATGTCAGCACACCAAAAAGTAGATTTATGGGCAATGCGATTACTAGCGCCCAGGAAATAACTTCCTTCGCATTAACCGAGCGGGATAAATTACCCCCAACAGCATATGAAATCCCATTCGCAATACAAGCCCCCAGCAATAAGAGATCGGTATAGCGTAAGCCGCCCTGGCTATTAATAAAGGCGTAGGTCACTACTAGTAAACAGCCGATTAAAGCGCTAAGCCAAAAGCCCGTCGATGGCCGTTCTTTAAACAAGATAACCCCTGCAACTACAGTAGCTAACGGCATGATTCCAAGAATCACCCCAGCATGGGACGCGTCACCCTCGGTCATTGCTAAGTTAATAAAGAGAGGAAAGATAAAGACAACGCCCAGAGCAACAATCAGATATTGACGTATCTCGTGCGCACTGGGTATTTTTGCTTTGATGCTAAAGAGATAAAGTGCTGCCAGAAATCCTGCAAGAGCTGCTCTTGCAAATGCAATAAAGTAAGGATTAAAAGTTTGGACAGCTATTTTGGTTACTGGCAAGGTCAAGCTAAAGATAAAGATGCCGATAAAACCAATGAGCATTCCCTTTGTTTCATATTTCACAGGCAAAATTCAATCCCAGAAAAAGAAAATGGCCCCACCAAGCAGCCATTCATTAATTCATACACACTAATTATTTTCTAGACTTTGATTTGATAGCAAACGATAAATAACTTAATGCAACTGCGGCGCCTAAAGAAAATACCAAGACAGCGGTTTTTGCTTCTGGGGCGCTAGCGGAGAAGATTAAATACAAAGCAACAGTAATACTAACGACCATCCCAGAAAAACCAGCAATCTTCATGGCTTTATCCAGTGGGCTCATCGAATCATTGAGTAACATACGGTCTCCTTTCAGGGCGGTGGACAAATTCAGGAATTATTGTATCCCCTTTTAGATACAGGCGAATCTACAACATGTTCAATCTTGTGATTTCAGGTAGCATGGGCATTGAACCGCTAACCTAATTCCCATGATTTTTGTCTTAATTACTCTTCTTGTCGGCTCCATTATTGCTGCTGTGCACTATGCAGAGGTCATTGCCCATAAATTGGGTGAACCCTATGGAACATTGGTTCTGGCAGTAAGTGTCACCGTCATTGAGGTGGCCCTGATTGTAGCCATGATGCTATCGGGATCGGACGGTGCCGCTTATATTGCAAGAGATGCTGTTTTTGCAGCCATCATGATTGTGGTGAATGGCGTCGTTGGTCTTTGTATTTTTATTGGGGGTCTCAATCACCGCGAGCTCGGCTTTCGGATTGAGGGGCCAAACTCTGCAATTGCAGTCTTGGCCGCTCTGGCTACCCTCACTCTAGTTCTGCCGGTGTTCACAATTAGCTCACCCGGCCCCACCTTCACTGTCAGTCAACTCGCCTTTGCTGGTGTCTCCTCCCTAGTTTTATACGGTGCATTTATCTTTTTTCAGACAGTCTCCCATCGCGACTATTTCCTACCGCATCAGTCTGATCTCAAGACAAATGCAGAAGCGCACGCTGAGCCGCCAAGTAGGAATAAAACAATATGGAGCGCTGTTTTACTTTTTATTGCTTTAATTTTTGTTGTTGGTTTAGCAAAAGCACTTAGCCCATCAATTGAAGCTGGCGTTAAGGCACTTGGTGCTCCAAAAACGATTGTCGGTATTGTTATTGCTGCGTTAGTCCTCATGCCTGAAAGTGTTGCCGCACTGCGTGCCGCTAGGGCAAACCGTCTTCAGACCAGCTTTAATCTTGCCCTTGGTTCTGCATTGGCCAGTATTGGCCTAACCATACCTACCGTGGCAATCATCTCCATCTATTTTGGCTTACCACTTAGCCTAGGTATTGGCCCGGTTAACATGGTTCTTCTAATCTTGACCTTATTTGTGGGTTTAATTACGCTGGCCTTAGGTAAGACAACAATCCTTCAGGGAATTGTTCATCTCATTATTTTCTTTACCTACTTGTTTATCTCTTTAATTCCCTAAGCGGTACAAACTCTTAAGCTGAACGATGCTTCCCAAACCATTTCGTGCTCTTATCCTTGGCTCCTCCGGAACTATTGGATCCGCCCTATTGCATCTCTTACAAAATGATCCAGACTGTGAACGCGTGACCGGCCTGCACCGTCATTCCGCTCCCGCTATTGATTACGATCATCTTGATACTATTGAATTAGCCTATGAGGCATTAAAGACCGAGCAACCCTACCATCTCATTATTAATACCATCGGCGCGCTTCATAGCAATCAATTTATGCCCGAGAAACGCCTGGCCGATCTCCATTCATCGCAATTAACGCAACAATTTCTGACTAATGCGATTGGACCCGCACTCAGCATCAAGCAATTTAGTCAGCTGATTGATCCAGCAGGAGGTGTTTATGCGACCCTTTCTGCCAAAGTAGGTAGCATCGCTGATAACCGACTTGGCGGTTGGTACAGTTATCGAGCCTCAAAAGCAGCCCTCAATATGCTGATCAAAACCGCGGCCATTGAATTAAGGCGTACAAAACCAAATTTGATCTTGGCTGCTATTCATCCAGGTACCGTGAAATCCAGTCTTTCTCGTCCATTTCGGGGAGATGAACTCGGTCGTGAACCCCATCACGCTGCGCAAGAGATCCTTTCTGTGCTCAAGAATCTGGTACCCGCTGACTCTGGCACATTCAAATCGTACTCCGGCGAAGTAATTCCCTGGTAGATGAAAACATCTCAGCCATCAATAGAGATCGTGACACCTGCTCCAGCAGGTAGTCTTCATGGTAATCGTATAACCGCCCTGCGTTGGCAGAATTTCATTAAACAATTTGGCTATCGGTCCCGAGTAAGCCAGTCTTGGTCGGGTAAAAATACTGATTTATTAATCGCCCTACACGGATACCGAAGCTATCCGTCGATTGCTGAGTTCAAGAAGCAATTTCCTCATAAACCAGTGATCTTAGTGGCAACCGGTACGGATATTTATCGCGACATGGCCATCCATCCTGAAGTGGTGCAATCCATGCAACTGGCTAATCAGATTGTTCTCTTACAAGCGGCTTCTTTTGATGCCATTCCCAAGAAGTTTCATTTCAAAACGAGTGTGATTTATCAATCAACTAAAGGGCTTAGTAAGAAATCTCCTCCCAAAAGAGAGTTCTTAATCAGCGTTATTGGGCATCTTCGTCCAGAGAAAGATCCTTTTTGTATTGCGCGAAGCCTGCCACTCTTACCCACATCAAGCAAAGTTCAGGTGAAGCACTATGGTAT
>JAIXPN010000108.1 GCA_027486235.1 Burkholderiaceae bacterium | reverse complement strand
TAACGTTTGACATTACCCAAGGTCCAAAAGGTAAGCAAGCAACAAATATTCAAGCTGCCTGATCACTACCTGATCCCAAAGAAAAACCCCAGGATAAAACCTGGGGTTTTCTTTTATGCGTAAGCTGTCTTACATGTGGTCGATCATAACCTGACCAAAACCAGAACACGATACCTGGGTTGAGCCAGGCAATAGGCGAGCAAAATCATAAGTCACTTTTTTGGAAAGAATAGCTTTCTCCATTGAGGAGATGATCAAATCGGCCGCCTCGGTCCAACCCAAATGACGCAACATCATCTCTGCAGACAGAATCTCAGAACCTGGATTGACATAATCTTTACCAGCATACTTTGGTGCAGTGCCATGCGTTGCCTCAAACATAGCGATGCTATCGGACATATTGGCGCCTGGTGCAATACCAATTCCGCCAACCTGAGCAGCCAGGGCGTCTGAAATGTAATCGCCATTGAGGTTCAACGTCGCAATCACACTGTACTCATTGGGACGCAATAGAATCTGCTGCAAGAATGCATCCGCAATAACATCCTTAACAATAATGTCCTTGCCGGTTTTTGAATTCTTAAATTTGCACCATGGGCCACCATCAACCAGTTGAGCGCCAAACTCCTTCATGGCTAACTCGTAGCCCCAGTCACGGAATCCGCCCTCAGTAAACTTCATAATATTGCCCTTATGGACTAAGGTTACTGATGGCTTGTCATTATCAATTGCATATTGAAATGCTTTACGTACCAGGCGCTGAGTTCCCTCATGAGAAACTGGCTTGATACCAATACTAGAGGACTCTGGGAAGCGAATCTTTTTCACGCCCATTTCCTTTACCAAGAAATCAACGATTTTCTTGGCGCCATCCGTACCAGCCTCCCACTCAATACCCGCATAAATGTCTTCTGAGTTCTCGCGGAAGATCACCATATCGGTTTTCTCTGGCTCACGGACTGGCGAAGGCACCCCTTTGAAATAACGCACTGGGCGCAAACAGACATACAAATCCAGTGATTGCCGCAAGGCAACGTTTAGAGATCGAATACCACCACCAACAGGGGTAGTTAATGGTCCCTTAATCGAAACCACATACTCCTTAACCGCCTCTAAGGTCTCATCGGGCATCCATACGTCTGGGCCATAAACCTTGGTCGATTTTTCTCCTGCAAAGACCTCCATCCAAGCAATCTTGCGCTTACCGCCATATGCTTTTTGTACCGCAGCATCCACCACCTTAATCATCACCGGGGTAATGTCCATTCCCGTGCCATCGCCCTCAATAAAAGGAATAATGGGATTATTAGGAACGTTGATCGAAAAATCAGCATTCACGGTAATTTTTTCACCAGCGGGGACCTTAATGTGCTTGTACATTGCGCTTTTCTCCAGTTAACGAATTCAGTATTTTCGCATGAGACCCAAAAGTCCCTGCTCTAAAATGAGCTATTTTAGATCTCTGACAAATATGCCAAGAAAATACTTGACCATTCTGCTAGCCTCTTGGCTGCTAAGCCTCGCTCATACATCCTTTGCCCAAAACCAGAAACTGGCGGTGATCGAGCTTAAAGCAGGGATGTACCGGATAGAAGCTGAGTTAGCAGACACACCAGCTGCTCGTCAAACAGGTCTGATGTATCGGACCTTTTTACCTACAAACTCCGGAATGCTGTTTGTCTTTGAAGAAAAAGCAATTCATTGTTTTTGGATGCGCAATACCAAACTTCCTCTATCGATTGCATTTATCGATGACGATGGCAGGATTGTGAATATTGCAGATATGGAGCCGGAAACACAAAACAATCACTGCCCGCGATCTTCGGTCCGCTATGCCTTAGAAATGAATCAGAAGTGGTTTGCGCAACGCGCTATAAGCCCAGGGGCGGTGATTCAGGGATTACCTAAAAAACAATAGGGTGATTTAACCAAAATGGCAAACGTAATGCACAGGTTGATCGGCCCGGATTACAAAATAACCACCAGCCTCTACAGTCCAGCTTTGACCTGCTGAAAATGGTTTTTCAGCTAGGCCATTAATACTCACGTAGGCAGTGCCGTCAACTACTTCCATAATTTCTTTGGTAGTCAGATCAAAACGCAAAGTGCTTGGCAATACAACTCCTACAGACTTGCGGGTGCCATCCGGCAATGTCACCGTATGAGATACGCACTTACCATCAAAATAAACATTCGCTTTTTTACCAACAGAAACCTGATCAAACTGCATACGCTAACTCTCTTCTCAAAAATAGTTACTTAGCACGCTTACGCTTTGCAATTTCAGCAATGCGCATGCGCAATGCATTTAACTTAATAAATCCACCCGCATCGGCCTGGTTATAGGCGCCGCCATCATCATCAAAGGTGGCAATATTCTGATCAAACAGGGTATTAGCTGAATCACGTGCCAAAACAGATACCGAACCTTTATACAGTTTTAGTCGGACGACTCCATTCACATTCTTCTGGGTGTGATCAATAAGAGTTTGCAGAGCGATTCGCTCTGGTGACCACCAATAGCCGTTATAAATCAGGGCTGCATAGCGTGGCATCAAATCATCTTTCAGATGAGCCACCTCACGGTCTAGAGTGATGCTCTCAATCGCACGATGGGCTTTGAGCAAGATCGTGCCACCTGGCGTCTCATAACATCCGCGGCTCTTCATGCCAACAAAACGGTTCTCCACCAAATCAAGTCGACCAATGCCATTGGCACCCCCCAAACGATTAAGCTCTGCTAGCAACTCATGTGCTTTCATGGCTTTACCATTAATGGCTACTGGATCGCCATTTTTAAATTCGATTTCAATCAGTGTGGCCTGATCAGGAGCCTTCTCTGGAGAAACCGTCCAGCGCCACATGGCCTCTTCCGCTTCAGCATTTGGATCTTCTAAATGGCGGCCCTCAAAACTAATGTGCAAGAGATTGGCATCCATGGAATAAGGAGCGCCGCCCTGCTTATGTTTCATCTCGACTGGAATGCCATGCTTTTCTGCATAGGCCAATAACTTTTCCCGGGAAAGTAAATCCCACTCACGCCACGGTGCAATTACCTTGATACCTGGCTCAAGAGCGTAATAACCCAATTCAAAGCGAACCTGATCATTCCCCTTACCTGTGGCACCATGCGACACCGCATCAGCACCAACCTGACGAGCAATCTCAATTTGTCGTTTAGCAATCAAGGGGCGAGCAATCGATGTACCTAATAAATACTCACCCTCATAAATCGTATTGGCCCGGAACATTGGAAAGACAAAATCACGCACAAACTCTTCACGCAAGTCATCAATAAAGATATGTTCGGGCTTAATTCCAAACTTCAGGGCTTTAGTGCGAGCAGGCTCGAGCTCTTCACCCTGCCCTAAATCGGCGGTGAAGGTCACAATCTCACAAGCATAAGTATCTTGCAGCCACTTTAGGATGACGCTGGTATCTAAACCGCCCGAGTAGGCTAATACAGCTTTTTTAATGTCGGTCATAGTGATTTCTATCTTTTTTACAGCAGTTCAATCAATGCAAATAAATCCTAAATACGAATTTCAATAATTTTATAGGCGCCCGCAAAGCAAGAACTCCATCAAGGCTTTTTGGACATGGAGGCGATTTTCAGCCTCTTCCCAAACCACACTTTGAGGTCCATCAATTACTCCAGCGCTTACTTCTTCGCCGCGATGTGCCGGCAAGCAATGCATGAACAAAGCATTAGACTCAGCTAGTGCCATGAGATCTTCTGAAACCATCCAGTTTTTGAAGGCAGCCATACGCGAGGCATTCTCATCTTCAAAGCCCATGCTAGTCCAAACATCCGTTGTAACCAAATGCGCCGCCTTACACGCATCTTTTGGATCTGCGCATACAGTAAGGTGGTTTAAAGCTGAACTGTTAAGGCGCGAGCGCTCCAGCTGATAACCTTCTGGTGCAGAAAACCGAAACTCAAAATCCAATTTCTCAGCTGCTTGTATCCAGGTATACGCCATATTGTTTGCGTCACCTACCCAGGCAACCGTCTTACCTTGAATTGGACCGCGAGCCTCGACGAAGGTAAAGATATCAGCCATCACTTGGCAGGGGTGATATTGATTGGTCAATCCATTAATCACAGGCACGCGAGAGTTCGCAGCAAAGCGCTCAATGGTGTCCTGCTCAAATGTCCGAATCATAATGATGTCTGTCATTCTGGAAATAACTTGAGCAGCATCCTCAATCGGCTCTCCACGACCTAACTGGGTATCACGGGTATTCATGTAGACAGCATGGCCGCCCAACTGATGGACACCGGCCTCAAACGATAAGCGCGTTCTAGTGGAATGCTTCTCAAAAATCATCGCTAAAGTGCGATCATGCAGAGGATGCCAAGTCTCGTAACGTTTAAATCGCTCCTTCAACCACGCAGCTCTAGTAAATAAATAGTCATACTCATCACGAGTAAAGTCAGAAAACTGTAGGTAATGTCTCAACTGCCCAGGCACTTGTGGCTTAGCCAAAGAATGGCCTGTGCCCAGCTCCGCTAAATGGGCAGCTTGTGTAGCTTGAGAAGTTTTATGCGGCATATCTTGCAAAAGAACGCTCCATGAAACAAAAACCCGCTCGATCTAAGAGCGGGTCAGAAAATCATTACAACATTAGGCCCGCTAGAGGCCTAATAAAACGATTAGGCCATTGCCTTAATTGCTGCAGAAAGTCGTGACTTCTGACGCGCAGCCGTATTTTTGTGAGCAATCTTTTTATCAGTGATCTTATCGATCGTTGATTGCGCAGCCAAAAACACTTTCTTTGCTGCATCCTTATCGCCCACCTCAATCGCCTTACGAACAGCTTTGATTGAAGTGCGGAGTTTGGAACGCAAACTAGCGTTGTGAGCGTTTTGCTTCACAGATTGACGAGCGCGCTTGCGAGCTTGTGCGGTATTTGCCATTAAATTAACCTATCTAAATCAAATAATCAGAATGAAATCAAACTCTTAAAACTGCAAAATACCTAAAGAGCCCAAGTTCATCGTCCTTGTTAAACCGTAATAATTCGGTTCTCGAAAACCTGACATTCTACCCCAAAGGGGTCAAAATGCCCACCCCACCCCCAAATAAGGGAAAATCTGCCCATGAACCTGCTATCCGCCGCAGCCAAAGTGAGCTCCCTGACCATGTTATCCCGCATTACGGGATTGGTTCGCGAGACCCTTATTGCCCGCAGTTTTGGGGCCTCAGAGTGGACGGACGCCTTTAATGTGGCCTTTCGACTCCCCAACTTGCTGAGAAGGCTGTTTGCTGAAGGGGCTTTTTCTCAGGCCTTTGTTCCCATTCTTGGAGAAATCTCCTCTCAAGGGGACTCCAATAAAACCCAAGCATTAATCAACGCCATTGCCACATTATTGTTTTGGGCCCTAGGCATAACTGTTTTAGCCGGTGTAGTTGGGGCGCCCATCTTGGTGTTTGTAATTGCTGCGGGCCTCAAGGGCGGGGTAGCTTACGATACGACCATTCTGATGACCCAAATCATGTTT
>JAIXPN010000129.1 GCA_027486235.1 Burkholderiaceae bacterium | reverse complement strand
TCTCACCATGAATCGATACTGTAACTACCCCTGAATCATTTTCTAATATTGCAGCAGTGCCATCGCCTTGATGCACATCGAGATCTAAGATGCCGATCTTTTTTATGCCGACCGCATGAGCCCGCGGATCTTTCTGCACAGCGCGGGCCGCTATTGCAGCATCATTGAAGACACAAAAGCCCGATCCCTTATTGCGATACGCATGGTGAGTACCACCTGCCAAATTAACCGAGACACCCTCTTCAAGCGCTACTCGACATGCTGCTATCGTTGCCCCGGCTGATCGCCTTGAGCGCTCAACCATTTTTACGCTCCATGGAAAGCCAATCTCTTTTTGCTCTGACTCACTTAACTTTCCAGAGAGTACGCGCTGCAAGTACGACGGGTCATGAGCCAACAGAATCTCCGAATCACTAGCCGCGGGGGCTTCTAGCAAATCCAGATTTGGAAGTTGGCATACGGAGTCACGCAGCATTTTGTACTTCACCATGGGAAAGCGATGCCCCTCTGGCAGTGGCAATACAAAATGATCGCTATAGAAGGCTTTCAATTGGCTGTGCGTGTATTTTATTTAAGTTATTGATTATATTAGATATTTATATTAACTTTGGGGTGAATATTATTTGTTGCATTGCAACAAATATAGATCTATAATTTACGCATGTTGATCAATCAAGCGATCAATCCCTAAGACCAATCGCGGAGAGCCATATGAACTTAACCCCAGAACAACTTGCAGCAGCACATAAAGCTAATTTAGAAACCTTAGCAGGTTTAACCAATCAGGCTATCAAAAGTGTTGAGAAATTAGTAGAACTCAATATGCAGATCGCAAAGAACAGCCTCAATGAGAGCATGACCAATGCCAAGAAAGCACTTGAAGTGCGTGATATTCAGCAATTAATTGCTCAACAAGCTGAAATGGTACAACCCATGGCCGAGAAGATGATGGCCTACGGCCGTGATCTCTATGAAATCGCCCAAGATAATTCTGCTAATTTTGCAAAGACAGCGGAAGCTGAAATTGCTGCAGGCCAGAAAAAATTGCAGTCGATGGTTGACGAGTGGACTAAGAATGCTCCAGCTGGTTCGGATGCCGCCGTACAAGTCATGAAACAAGCAATTGCAGCAGCCAACAATAGCTACGAAACTAGCCAAAAGGCAATTAAGCATGCTATGGAAGTTGCGAAGAGCAATATGGAAAATGCTGCTGAAACTGTCACCAAGGCAGCAAGCAAAGCAGCTAAGGCCGCTAAGAAGTAAGTCTTACTGAGTTATTTGCAAGATAAAGCCCCGCAGATTAAATGCGGGGCTTTTTTATTACGGAGTGGTCAGTGGTATCTGACTTTAAGAAATTAACTTATATAGCGACCATCCCAAATTCATTAGTACCAGAGCTATCAAGGTATAAAAGGTAAACTTCATTCCAAGTACGCGATTACTAAAATTAGGCGGGGGTTCATTGATCCCTACCGCATGAATTAAGCGGCCAATAATTAGCGAGATACCAGGAAGAGCAACCAGCCACCAAGGCGCTCCATTTGACTCTAAGCAGGCAATCAAAATGAGGCCGATAGGTACATACTCGGCAAAATTACCTTGTGCACGAATAGCCCTCTCCAAATCTTCATGACCACCACTCCCTAAGCCAACCTTATTCTTTCTTCTGAGGCCAATAACAGCAAAAGAAAGTTTGATAAAGATGATGGTTAATACCGATGTAATAAGTGAGGTGACTAATAGCATTTAGGGCTCCAAAGAGAATTCCTAGATATTAATCAGAAAATAAAAAAACCACCCGAAGGCGGTTTAATAGTTGTGAGGGATCTTTTGGTGGAATAACCTGAAACAATAAGCCTAGTTAATCGGTATCTATTAGAAATTAGACGGCTTAACCCCCCCCCGTTTGCCTTAATTGATTGGCTCGGGTTGACTCAACTGCGGCAGCATGAGTATCCTCTGCAGCTTTTTGCGTTTTTGCCGTCTTTTCAATTCCGCCAACATTAAGCAATATCAATGCCGCTTCATGGGCGATTTTTGCAGCTACAACAGCTAATCGTGCCAACTCTTCAATGTCAATGGCCTCTTTCAGATTAACCCGTGAATCTTTATCGGATCGTAATGAAATTTCGCC
Organism: Burkholderiaceae bacterium; assembly: GCA_027486235.1. GTDB lineage: Bacteria > Pseudomonadota > Gammaproteobacteria > Burkholderiales > Burkholderiaceae > Polynucleobacter > Polynucleobacter hoetzingerianus. The sequence goes on along the minus strand of JAIXPN010000129.1, from coordinate 4,105 downwards.
AATACGAGTATGAATAATGGCATAAGCCTCCTTTAAGTTCTGCACCTCTTGACGCAGAGAAATCACCGTGTCAAAAAGTTTTTGTTCGTATGGATTGAGCTCATAGGCCATGAATAATTCCCTTCCTTTGAATGGAATCAGTATGGACTTGCCCTGACCACGCGTTTTGATAAATATCAATATATGGTCAGGATTTCAGGTATAGATATGGTTAGGATAACTTGGGAGAGTTGATAAACCTACCCACAAGGCTTGATTTACAGAGGCCTGGTAAAACTATTCGTAGGCAATTGATCATGGATTGCTCGATTAAGATAGCAAAATGAGCCCCTGGTTTAATTCCGTTGATATCTATTGCGAGCGCTTGGATGCAAGTTTTTGGGCTGAGCCAGTTAATGCGATTAGCAATCTGTCGTTTCTTGTGGCAGGACTATTATTGTGGCGCCTGAAATCTCCTCGCACCACTCTGATGGCCATTTTGGTGATTCTGATTGGCTTAGGTAGTTTTAGCTTCCATACATACGCCAATCGCCTCACCGGCCTACTTGATGTTATTGCAATTGCTCTATATTTAGTAACCTTCGCATTTCTGATTCCAAAGCAATGGTCAAGAAGCTCGGTATTGATTCAATTGGGATCAGTTCTGCTCCTCATCATCTGTATTGTCTTAGCTCAATTACTAATAAGCAACATGAAGCCCGTACTATCGTGGCTACCCCCAGGTATGTATTTAGGTTCTTGGTTTGCACTAATAATGTATGCTTTGGTGACCCAATATTCAAATTCGCCAGCGGCTCGTTTCTTATGGCTGGCGATTATCGTTTTTCCATTCTCCCTTCTGAGTCGCCAGCTTGATATTCCCTTCTGCGAATCCATTGGCGGCACACATTGGTTATGGCATCTACTCAATGGGTTAACGCTCTATTTGTGTAGTTATGGTCTTTGCTTAAAGCGGCACTCCAATTGAATTCAAGACGAAAATTTCTTTGCAGCTCCAGTGTTTATCTTTTATGCTGGTGTAGTTCTTCACATGCACAAGGAGTTCGTTTGGATTTCACTAAACCCAATACGCTGCAAGATTGCTGGATTGTGAATGATGGTGTGATGGGTGGCGTGTCTCAATCGAGTCTTCGCCATGACGCTCATGGCATGTTTTTTGAAGGTCTACTTTCCCTTGAAAATAACGGCGGCTTTGCCTCCATGCGCTCATCAGTACGATTTCCAGCCGGCACTCAACTCATTGAACTTTTGGCAAAAGGTGATGGCAAGCGTTACAAAGTGGTCTTGCGAACTGAGTTAGTGCCAAGAGCGCTATATGTAGCAGAGTTCACCGCTGAACCTACTTGGAAAACCTATCAATTTAATGTGAGTCAGTTTAAATCGACTTTTCGTGGACAAAACATTCAGGCCCCAACCCTATCCTTTTCTGATGTAGTTGAGTTTGGTATTCTCATTTCGGATAAACAAGCAGGAAAATTTGCAATCCAACTAAAGACACTTCAATCTGCATAAGATTTTTGCAATCCTTAAGCGTCTCACCCTGCCATCGCATAACAATATGTTGAAAGTAAGATTAGTTGTTCTAAATTAATTAAATACCTACAGATTGAGTAAGTTCGCATTGATAACCGTAAAACATAACTCCAAAACGCATGAATTTGATACCCTAGAGCAAGCCATGGCGTGGGCAAAAGAATTGGGTGAATTTGTGACGATACAATTTGATGGTATGGAAGTGGCAGGTAAGTTTGGCGCGGATGGGATTATCGATGGTAAGTTATCAAACGGCGATCCCTATACCTGGAAGAAGAGAAGAAAAACTTAAATTCAGACTTCCCAAGAATTTCCACTGAGTGGACCGCCCAGCGGGATTTGCCATTCCGATACTTGGTGTTCGACCTGCGACCTACGGCTTAATTTGTCGGGATAGCCGACATTTCATTGGCATCGTTATAAGAACTAGTTAACCTAGACCCGGGGTTAAATTTCATTTGAGGGTTTTTTAAAAACCCAAAATGCCATCAACATAAAGGCAATAATTGCACACCCTCCTGAAAATAGAAATGCCTGTGTGGCGCCTATCGACTCATACAACCAGCCAAACACAATGGATGCTGGCAAGAGCATGAGGCCATTGATCAAATTAAACCAACCAAAAGCGGTCCCACGCAGCCCTTGAGGAGCAAGGTCAGCAACCAAGGCTTTTTCGACCCCTTCTGTTGCTGCCTTAAAGAGGCCATAAAGAATGAAAAGCCCTATAACCTGGTAAATACTTGCACTTGAAACACCCATGCCAATATAAAAAAGAGCAAAGGCCACCCAGGCAATTAGGATAAAACGCTTTCGCCCCATGGTATCGGATAAGGCAGATAAGGGGGTGCCAAAGATGGTAGTGATTAGCGATATACCAGCCCACAATAAAGGCACTTGCTCTTGAGGAACACCAAGCTCCTTTGCCCGCAATAGTAAGAACATGTCCGAGGAATTCCCTAGAGCAAAAATTCCAGCAACAATTAAATATCTCTTAAACTGATCTGGCATTCCTTGCAATGACCAACTGAAACGATATTCTGGCAAGGCTTTTTGATTAGCGGGCTCTTGAATATAAAAGGCCAAAATAACGGCAATTACTGCAGGCACAATTGCCCAAAGAAAGATGTCTCGAATCGGCATTCCTTGAGCCAGTAGGAAAGCTGCCAACAATGGGCCAATAACGGCGCCAGCATTATCCATCGACCGATGAAGACCAAAGGTGATACCGCGTTGACTCTCAGGAACGGTTTCTGCTAACAGCGCATCTCTGGGCGAAGTACGCAGGCCCTTACCCATTCGATCAGTAAACCGAATTGCTACCACCCACAACCATGAATTTGCAATTGCAATCAGCGGTCGACTGAGGCCAGCTAAAACATAACCAAGGATGATCCAAGGCTTTGCTCTTTTGGTGCGATCCACAATCACACCAGATATCAACTTGAAAATACTGGAGCTAGCTTCAGCAATCCCCTCAATGATTCCTAAGGCTTTGGGGCCGGCCATCAAAACAGTAGCAAGGTATAGTGGCATCAATGGATAAACCATCTCACTAGCTGCGTCATTCAAAAAGCTAATGAGGCCAATTAACCAAACTGTGCGCGGTAGAGATAAGATCGTCTTAACCATCAGAACTTAACTCTAACACCCCGATCATGATGCTTTGGCAATGATCATTTGAGGCCGAGCGAGAACTCGATTCGGGGTCTGGGCATCCACAGGTGTTTGTCGGTAAAACCGACATTCTCATACGTCTTTTTAAAGGACGCATTTTAAAAGGATGATTTTTTACTATTTGCGAAGGGTTTTTTGACAAAAGAATAGGCAAATAATCAATACTGCCAGTAATTCTGCGCCCACAAATCCAAAAACATCAGCTGGGGAGATGCCGACAAAAGTATTAGTCATACTTCTTGCGATTGCAACAGCTGGGTTGGCAAAGAATGTGGATGAGGTAAACCAATAACCTGCGACTACGGTCAATGCGACCAACATTGGCACTTTATCTTTAGATCCTTGATCCCCAATCCGAATAACAGATAGAAGCACTAGAGTCGAGATCAATTCGCTTGCCCAAATTCCAACTCCGGTACGAACCTTAGCAGACTCTTGCAAAATAGTTAATCCAAACATGAAGTGTGTCACCCAAATGCCAGCGATTGCTCCAGTGAATTGGCATACCAAATAAGACAGAAGTTTTTTGAGATCCAAATGCCCTAACTTCCAAAACATCAAACTAACGACTGGATTAAAGTGGGCACCTGATATTGGCCCCAAGAGCACGATCAATACATAGAGTCCAGCACCTGTGGCAATGCTATTACCGAGCAAAGCTACAGCTGCATTGCCATTCGATAGGGTCTCTCCCATAATGCCGCTACCCGCCACAATCGCGAGCAATAAAGCGGTACCGAAGAACTCGGCTGCGTAAGGCCTCATGAAGCTTTGTGGTGGATATCTTTCAGGGCCATCGAGTCGAGTTTCTCGAGCGGCATACTAGCCAAGAAATCAATGCGTTTCTTTAGGCCATTTTTGACCTCAATGAATGCCAGACGTTTTTCAACATCCGAAC
>JAIXPN010000155.1 GCA_027486235.1 Burkholderiaceae bacterium | reverse complement strand
GGCGTCTTCGGTATCCGTATTGGTCATTGACTGCACACGAACCGGTGCATCACCACCAACGGTAACTTTGTTATCGCCCCAAGCGACCACCGACTGACGCGAGACCCTACGGGCAGACGGTCCCAAGGGCAAAGGAGGTAAACAGGTATTTGGATTACTCATGATCCTTCTATTATCGTTCCTGCCATTGCACCACATGTTCACTGCGCATGCTGCGCTCTTGGCGTTGATTACGCTTCGTGCGATCGATCACATCGCCTGCAAGTTGCCCGCAGGCTGCTGCAATATCATCCCCTCGTGTTTTACGAACAGTGGTCACAATCTGGGCATCTTGCAAAATCTGTGCGAACTCTTTAACCCGTGCTGCGGGCGAACGTTTTAAGCCTGACTCAGGAAATGGATTGAACGGAATCAGGTTGAGTTTGCAATGCAAGCCCTTTAATAAACGAATGAGTTCTTTGGCATGCTGATCCTGATCGTTCACGCCATCGAGCATGCAGTACTCAAAGGTAATGAAATCCCGGGGAGCAAAAGGAAGATAACGATCACAGGCAGCAATCAGTTCCTTGAGTGGATACTTTTGATTGAGGGGTACTAGATCATTGCGCAAAGCATCATTGGGGGCATGTAGCGATACCGCTAGGGCTACTGGGCAATCTTGTGCCAAACGATCCATCATCGGCACCACTCCCGAGGTTGATACTGTGACACGACGACGCGATAAGCCATAAGCATTATCATCGAGCATGAGGCGTAAGGCAACCAATACTGAATCGTAGTTGAGTAATGGCTCACCCATTCCCATCATCACTACATTGGAGACCACACGGCCCGATTGCAAGCTAGCGCAATCATCATCTAAGCGACGTACGGCATTGGGGTCTTGACGTAAGTGGTGCTCGGCAAACCACAGCTGTCCAATAATCTCAGCAGGTGTGAGATTGCGAGCAAAGCCTTGGTGTCCAGTGGAACAAAACCGACAATTGACTGCACAACCGGCTTGCGATGAGATGCACAATGTGCCGCGATCATCCTCGGGGATGTAAACCATCTCCACAGCATTGCCAGCACCCACATCAAGCAACCACTTCCGGGTACCATCGCCAGCCCTTTGATCAGCAATCACCGGCAGACTGACGACCTCGGCGCAATCAGCGAGGGTAGAACGAAAGGATTTGGCTAGATCGGTCATCTGCGCTACATCACCGATGCCGCGCTGATGAATCCACTGCAGTAATTGCTTCGCCCGAAAGGGCTTCTCATTCAGTCCCGCAACGTACTCTGCCATCTTGGCAGCATCAAAATCGAGTAAGTTCGTGCGGGCTGTGTTCAAGACAATCGATTAACGTGAATAAACGTTCATGCCTGGGAAGAAAAAGGCGACTTCTACTGCAGCGGTCTCAGGCGCATCGGAGCCATGAACTGCATTTGCATCGATGCTATCGGCAAAATCAGCGCGGATGGTGCCCTTATCGGCTTTCTTAGGATCGGTCGCACCCATCAACTCACGGTTTTTAGCAATGGCGTTTTCACCTTCCAGCACCTGAATCATCACTGGGCCCGAGATCATGAAGCTCACGAGATCTTTAAAGAAAGGACGATCTTTGTGGACAGCGTAGAACTGTTCTGCCTCATTTTTGGAAAGATGAGCCATTTTCGATGCAATGATCTTCAAACCGGCTTGCTCAAAACGAGCATAAATCTGACCAATCACATTCTTTGCGACTGCATCGGGTTTGATGATAGAAAGGGTACGCTGAATTGCCATGCAAAACTCCAGTTGTAGTGATTCAAGAAAAAGGTGCAACACTGCAAGTGTTGCGATGCGAAATTATACGTTGTTTTTAGGGTTTTAGCCCCAGGAACCCCTTCTAAGCCATTGAATTCCTTGGGTATAAGCCTTATTTAAGGTGGTGGTATTCCTAGGGTCTTGATTTTTACCTATTTTGTCTATACTTAGTGCCTATAAAGCCCGTGTTGGGCCTTTTATAAGGAGCTACTCAATGAGTGATCTGAATTCGTATGGTTTTGGTAATGGTGCAACGGTTGCAACATCCCAGACCCGTAATCGCGTTCTAAGAAATACCTACGCCCTCTTGGCGTTGTCCATGGTGCCCACTGTCATTGGCGCATGGCTCGGTGTTGCTATGGGCTTTACCTTCTTTGAAGGCAGTCCATTCATGGGCGCAATTATTTTCTTAGCAGTTGCCTTCGGATTCTTCTGGGCGATTGAAAAGAACAAAGACAGCGGTGTGGGTGTTTTGCTCTTGCTTGGCTTCACCTTCTTCATGGGCGTGATGCTCTCTCGCTTGATTGGCATGACCTTGGGTAGCTACAGCAATGGCGCCACCCTGATCATGGGTGCCTTTGGTGGCACAGCAGCAATCTTCACCGTCATGGCTTCGATTGCGACCGTGTCCAAGAAAGATTTCTCCAGCATGGGCAAGTTTTTGTTCATCGGCGTGATCTTGTTGATCTTGGCATCCTTAGCAAACATTTGGTTGCAAATGCCTGCCCTGATGCTGACCTTGATGGTCGTAGCGATTGCAATCTTCTCCGCATTCATTCTCGTTGATGTACAGAGAGTGGTGAATGGTGGCGAAACCAACTATGTGATTGCAACCCTTGGCATCTACTTAAGCATCTACAACATTTTCACCAACCTCTTGGCCCTCTTGGGCATCTTTGGTGGTGACCGCGACTAATAGCAACGTAGTCTGCTGTTGTATTTACAGGGCGCTTCGGCGCCCTTTTTGTTTTGTTCTCAGTGCTGCCTCAGATAATCCAGTACCCAGCTTGCATCGCTGTCACTTGGGAATATTGGGTAATGCACGGCTTCAATGCGGCCTTGATTAGCAATCAGGGTAACGCGCTTTAATAAGTTCATTCCTCCAGCCATAAAGGTGGGGAGCGATAAAGCTTGTTGGAATTGATACTGCTCATCACTTAATACCTGAAATGGCAAATGAAGACGTGTGGCCATCTCGTATTGATAGTCAGTGCTTTGTACACTCAGACCAAAGACCTGTGCTCCTAGCGATTGCAGCTCTTGGTAATGATCCCGAAATGCACAACTCTGCGGTGTGCACCCCCGCGCTCCAGGAATTTGATCCCAGCCCTCTGGCAAAGGCACATTGGGCTGCCCGGTCATCGGGTAGCAATAGATCACCAGACGGCCTGCAATGTGCGAGAGATTAACCATCGCTCCATCGGTTGCACGCAACTCCACATTGGGCAAGGTCATACCCACCAAATGATTGCATGCACCATCGTCTTGAGGAATAGGCAAGTCCGTAGGTAGTTCGTTGTAGTTGGTCATGAAGTTAATCCAATGGATTGATCATCGTTCAAATACTGCAATCGATTCAATATGCGAGGTATGAGGAAACATATTAATGATCCCTGCTTTAGTCAATCGATAATCCAGTTCGTGAGTGAGAATGGCTGCATCTCTGGCTAGGGTTTTAGGATTACACGATACATAGACCATGCGCTTTGGGTGTTGGTCTTTGGGCAAATCGCGCAGGGCTTTGCAAATCTCCATCGCTCCTTCCCTAGGAGGATCAATCAACCATTTATCGGCTTTACCCCACTGAGCAATATCCTTTGCTGTGGTCTCAAAGAGATTGCTTTCTTTGAAGCTTGTTTTGTGCTCCAGGCGATTGTGTTTGGCATTTTGCATGGCCCGCTTGGTCAGGGTGGCGCTACCCTCAATGCCTAAGACTTCTCTAGCCTGGGTAGCAATTGGTAACGTGAAATTACCAATGCCGCAGAAGAGATCAATGATTCGTTCGGTGGGATTCACTTCGAGAAGAGATAGGGCTTTGCTGATTAAGACTTGATTGACCGCATGGTTCACTTGAGTAAAGTCCGTCGGCAGAAATGGCATCTCAATCCCAAACTCAGGTAGGCGGTACAACAGTTGCTGTTCACTGGGATAAAAGGGTTTGGCAGTCTCGGGTCCACTGGCCTGCAACCAAATTCCAAGTTCATGGTTTTTGGCAAAGTCTTCAAGTTTGTCGAGATCTGCTTTTGTTAGGGGTAATAAATGGCGAATCACCAGGGCAATCTGTTTCTTGGTGGTGTCTGCACTTGTCTTGGGGTAATCGCCCACCGCAAACTCAATTTGCGGCACTCGATCCCGAATACTGAGTGAGCCCACGAGTTCACGAAGCGGGACTAATAGCGCAGAGATCTTTTCTGGGATCACCTCGCATGCGCTCATATCCGCTACATAACTGCTGTTGTGCTCATGAAATCCCACCAAGACCGTACCTTTTTTAATGGAGCGATCGATGACACTGAGTCGCCCCCGATGGCGATAGTTCCATGCGGGTCCGGCAATGGGTCGTAGGATCTCTTCGGGCTTGAGGCGGCCGATGTGCCACAGGTCATCCTCGAGGACGCGTTGCTTGATCGCAATTTGAGCGGCAAAGTCCAGATGCTGCATGCTACAACCGCCACAGATACCAAAGGCTTTGCACTTGGGTGTGGTGCGAAAGACCGCTGCCTTGTAAATATCTTTCAGCTTGGCTTTGGCAAAGCGTGCTTTCTCTCGAGTGACGGTATAGGTGACCTGCTCAGTCGGCAATGCCCCACGAATGAAGATGACCTTACCACTCTGCCCCTCCTCATCCGCTAAACGCGCAATGCCCTGGGCCTCGAGATCCAAGGCTTCAACGCTGACAATCGGAAATGCCGTTTGAATAGGCTTGGGGCTTCTGGTCATCTGCGACTCAAGCGAAGGGATGCTTCTGGTAAGGATTATTTATTGAGTGAAGCCTGCTAAATACTCTGGCCATGGTGCTTTGCCTTGTTTTGCTTCCTGCTCTAGTTGCTTCTTCACAAAAGAGAGCTCTTCCTCATACTCTGCGCTCGAGAATCCACCGCGCATTTCTTGGAAGCGGCAATAGACCAAATAGGTATTGACGACATCGGTCTCACAATATTGGCGGATTTGCTCGAGCTGGCCAGCCTGATATGCTGGCCACACTTGGCTGCCATCCATCCCCATCTTCCCCGGAAATCCACACAACTTGGCAAGGGCATCAAGCGGTGCATTGGCACGACTATTGTGTTTAGCCAGTACATCCATCAAATCAATATGGCGCATGTGATAGCGATTGATGTAATTGTTCCACTTGAAATCCTTACTATCGCTATCGCTACTCTCGCCCATTTCCCAATAGCGCGGCGCGGCTACTTGATTGAGTAAGGCGCGATAGTGCAACACAGGCAGATCAAAGCCACTGCCATTCCATGACACCAGTTGCGGTGTGTATTTTTCGATGAGTTCATAAAAGGCTGTAATGATAGTTTTTTCATCATCGCCAATTTGACCGAGACTACCCACCTTAAATTGGGGCAATCCTTCTTTCGTGCTTCTACGAATAACGCAGGAGATGGCGACGATCTTTTGTAAATACAGAGGCAGAAACTCGCTGCTACCCGCTGCAAGACGTTTTTCAGTAACCTGCTGGACAACTTCTGCATCACTCAGTGTGGCTGGATAGTTCTCAAGCCGACGTAAGCCCGCCACATCGGGCACGGTCTCAATATCAAAGACTAAAACGCTTGGAATGGATTTAGCCAAGACTTCTATTGCAAGAATTGAATTGGATTAACAGGCTTGCCATTAACGCGCACCTCAAAGTGCAGCTTCACCATATTGGCATCGGAATCACCCATCTCGGCAATGCGTTGGCCTTTACGAACGGTATCACCCTCTTTAACCAACAAACTGCGATTGTGCGCGTAGGCGGTGAGGTAGGTGTTGTCGTGTTTAACGATCACGAGATTGCCATAGCCGCGCAAGCTATTGCCGGCGTAAACCACCTTACCATCACTAGCTGCCTGGATAGGCTCACCGAGCTTACCGGCAATATCAATGCCTTTGTTCTTGCCTTCACTGAACTCTTCAACCACTTTACCTTTAGCTGGCCACGAGAGTTTGATCGGGGGATCAACAGCATCTACTTTTGCTTCGCTTACAGCAACTTCTTTCTCATCTGCTTTCTTAGGGGCTGGTTTTTTCTCAGCCACTACTTTGGGATCTTTGCTGTCAGCAGGCTTCACTGGCTCAATCGGTTTAGCGGTAACGCGTGCTCCTGGTGGCGGCCTCACGCGCAAGACCTGATCCACTTCAATCAAATTAGGATCGCTAAGATTGTTCCAGGCAGCGATATCGCGATACGACTGTCCGTTATCCAAGGCAATGCGCAGGAGTGTGTCACCTCGCTTCACCCGATAGAACCCGGGTTGCACTGGTTCTGGTGCAGTGCTGGCAATCGAGCTGCTTCGATCGGTAATGCTTGCTTGCTTAGTTCGCGGTGGCGTCGAGCAAGCAGCCACACTAAGCACTAGTGCGAGTAGCAAGCCCCTGGATGCTAGGGAGTTGGGCATTGACAGGTCTAGGAGACTGAATTTACTCATATCACCCCTGATTGTAAGGGTACAAAAAAGACCTCATCAAGTGCAGTCCTTTGGTAACGGTGGGAGCTCACCCGCTCGATTAAGAGAAGCTGTTGCTCTGTCTCACTTTTAGAGACCGGAGCAATCAAGCGCCCGCCAATGGCTAACTGATCCAGTAAGGGATCTGGCACCCCCAAGCCCGCGGCGGCCAAGATGATGGCATCAAAAGGGGCGGCTTGCGCAAGACCCCGAATGCCATCGCCATAGATCAAGCGCAAGTTGGCAATCCGGAATGGTCGTAACTTTGTTCTGGCTAAATCATGCAGAGCTCGCACCCGCTCAATCGAGTACACCTCTTTGGCCAGAAGACTTAGTACAGCCGCTTGGTATCCGCAGCCCGTACCAATTTCCAATACTTTGCCAAGGGGTTGCTTGTTCTTATGGAGTAACTCAATCATGCGTCCCACTACGGACGGTTTAGAAATCGTTTGCTGATGGCCAATCGGTAATGCAGAGTCTTCATACGCTTGCGCGTGTAATCCCGCATCTACAAAGGAATGACGTGGCACAGTGGCGATTGCTTGCAAGACCTGCGGATTTTTGACTCCTGCATCGTGGACCTTGCGGGCCAACTCTTGGCGGTGTCCTGCAAAACGCTCTGCTGCTTTCATCCGCGGTTCCAGCCTGAGGCGCGCATACTCGCTTGCCGGGCATGATGGGTTAAATCCAGTTGCATGGGGGTAATTGAGATACAACCCTCATTAATCGCATGAAAATCCGTCCCCGCAGAGATATCCCTTGCCTCACCCGCCGGTCCAATCCAGTAAATGTTCTCTCCCCGTGGATTCTGTTGCACGATGACGGGTTGAGAGTGATGACGCGTTCCTAACCGTGTCACGCGCCAGCGTTTGAGTTGCTCATAATTGCCATTCGGAATGTTCACGTTGAGCAAGGTTGCAATGCCATCACCGCGCTCAAGGGGCTCCTTGAGAGTTTGCTCAACAATATCGCGCGCTGCTTTGGCAGCATCCTCAATCTGCGCCCAGCCACGATCAACTTGGGAGAACGCCACACCTGGCACCCCAAACATCATGCCTTCAATGGCAGCCGCTACTGTGCCTGAGTAGAGCACGTCTTCTCCCATGTTCTCGCCTTGATTAATTCCAGAGACCACCAGATCAGGTTTGCTCTCCAAAAATCCGGTCATAGCCATATGAACACAGTCAGTTGGTGTGCCGTTGACAAACAGGAAGCCATCACGCTCGCCACCAGCCACCCGATGAATACTCAATGGTCGAGAGAGGGTTAAGGAGTTTGATGCGCCACTATGGTTTTGCTCAGGCGCCACCACGGTCAGCTTGCCCAGGGGTCGTAAGGCGCTCACCAATGCCAGCAATCCCGGGGCAAGATAGCCATCGTCATTGCTAACCAAAATATGTGGGGTCTTACTCATGAACTCTTTCTTTTGATTTAACTAATGGAACGGCGATCCAGTAAGGCGCGAGCTAAGGTACCCGCATCCACATACTCCAACTCTCCGCCAACAGGAATGCCTCGGGCAATGCGCGTGGCTTTAATGCCTTTGATCTTCAAGACCTCGCCAATGTAATGGGCGGTAGCCTCACCTTCGCTGGTGAAGTTGGTGGCGAGTACTACCTCGCGCACAGGTCCTCCAAACTCGGGTTTCTCAATACGATCGAGCAAGCGATCAAAATGAATTTCTTTCGGGCCCATGCCATCTAATGGCGAGATGCGCCCCATCAGCACAAAATACTGACCCTTGAAACTGAGTGTTTGCTCAACCATCACTTGATCAGCTGGGGTCTCCACCACACAGAGCAAAGCGGGATCACGACGTAAGTCACTACAGGTGGTACATAACTCAAGTTCAGTAAAGGTGTTGCAGCGCTGGCAGTTACCAATCTGATCAACCGCCTCTCCCAAGGCTTGAGCCAAAACAGCAGCGCCGTTGCGGTCGTGTTGTAACAAGTAATAGGCCATACGTTGGGCTGACTTTGGGCCCACGCCAGGTAACACACGCAGCGCTTCCACTAAACGTGCAAGCGCGTCTTGCGGAGCATCGTTACGCGAGCGACTCATTCGGTCTTAGAACGGTAACTTAAAGCCTGGAGGCATTGGCATTCCGGCTGTTGCCCCCGACATCAATGCTTGGCTTGCAGCCTCAGCTTGTTTAAAGGCATCGGTATATGCAGTGACCACAAGATCTTCGAGCATCTCTTTGTCATCCATCGCGCCCGCTTCAATTTGCACACGCTTCATCTCATACTTACCGCTAATCGTGACCTTGACCAAACCACCAGCGGCCTGCCCGGTTACCTCCATGGCATTGAGTTCTTCTTGAGCCCGCTTCATCTTCTCTTGCATTTGTTGGGCTTGTTTCATTAAGCCTGCAATTTGACCTTTCATCATGATCTTCGCTTCTCCAGAATAAGTAATTAATTAGTTCAATGGGCGGACCGAGCCGGTCACTACTTTGGCACCAAACTCGCGTTCGAGCTCTTTAAGAAATGGATCTTGGGCTAGCTCTTCTTCTGCGGTCAGTTTTTTCTCTTGATAAATTTGGGCGTCCACTTTAGCAACTGTATGCGTAGCCTTACCCTCGCCGATTTGCACCTTGACCGTTTTGCCATACTGCGCCTTCAGCGCTTCGCCTAATCGTAAGAGAGCATCATCAGTAGCCAGTTGTGACATCGCGGTGGTCAAAGTAACAAAGAGTATCTCTGGCGTATCCCGCCATTCCACTAACTCGGTTTGATAAGCAAGCTGTTGTACCAAACCACGCATCGGCAATGCGCGCACCAATGCGTGCCAATCGGGAGTGATTGCGCTATTTAAGCTTGGGCCCGAGTCAGACGGCGTGGTGGTCTTATTTGTGGTTGCAGGCGCTGGTGCGCTACTGGGATTGCTTGTGCTTGTGCTTTTGCTGGCGCTTGCAGCATTGGAACTGCTGCTTGGTTTGCTGGCTGGCGCTACCGATTTACTTCCTGCTCCATTGCCCGATCCGCTTGCTGCAGGACTACCGCCGGGTTTAAATGCCAGCATCCGTAGGAGCGCCATGGCAAAGCCTGCCTGCTCATCAGGTGCAAGTGAGAGATCTGCACGGCTGGTAATTGCAATTTGATAAAAGAGTTGAGTCTCTTCAGGGGTGAGACTCTTAGCAAGACGTCTAATCTCATCTGCTTCTGGCCAATCATCCAAAACTGAGTTGGGTACTACTTGTGCGGTGGCAATTTTATGCAGCAGACTGGCAAGATCTTGCAGTGCGATTGAGAAGGACATGCTCCGTAGCCCCATCTCTTCACTGATGTCATTGAGGGTCTTGCCATCCTTTTGCTGCAGGGCATCCAAGATACTAATCAGGTATGCATCATCAATTGTTCCGAGCATGGTGCGTACAGCAGCTTCGGTCACTGGGCCCGCTGCATAGGCAATGGCTTGATCTGTTAATGAAAGTGCATCGCGCATTGATCCCTGCGCTGCCTTGGCAATTACACGCAGAGCATTGGGTTCAGAAGCAATGGACTCAGATTGCAATACCGCTTGCAGGTGCTCCACAATCAAGGGGACCGGCATTTGCTTTAGATTGAACTGTAGGCAACGAGAGAGAACGGTGACCGGGATCTTTTGTGGATCGGTGGTCGCCAAGATGAACTTCACATGTGGGGGTGGCTCCTCGAGGGTCTTGAGCATCGAGTTAAATGCATGTGCGGTTAGCATATGCACCTCGTCGATCATATAGACCTTGTAACGCGCACTGCTTGGTGCATAGGCCGCTTTCTCAAGCAGCGAGACCATCTCGTCGACACCACGATTACTGGCCGCATCCATCTCGATGTAATCCACAAAGCGTCCCGCATCAATCTCTGTGCAGGCTTGGCATTTGCCACACGGTTGTGAGGTCATTTGGCCTTTGCCGTCGGCTCCCGTGCAATTAAGGGCCTTAGCCATAATCCGGGCAATCGTGGTCTTGCCCACCCCGCGGGTACCCGTGAAGAGCCATGCATGGTGGAGTCGCCCTTGGTCGAGGGCATGGGTTAGGGCTTTGACTACATGATCTTGTCCGACCAGTTCAGTGAAGGTTTTGGGGCGCCATTTGCGGGCCAGTGCTAATGCAGTCATATCGCAATTCTAGCAAGAGCTACAATGTTTATGGACGGGCCTCCTCGCATGGTGGCTTGGCAACCTGGTCAGGTCGGGAACGAAGCAGCCATACCCAATAACTATCAGTGCCGAGGGTTTGGCTCGTCCTTCTTCCAGCCCCTTTCTGCCCCTCTGTTTTTACCTTTTTAAGAACAGGAACCTATTGGCTACCTGCCCAGGATCATGCCAATTAAGGTACCAAAGGCATACAGAACAAGCATAGTCAGTAGTGCAATCATGATGAAAATAGGACCAAGTTCAATACGAAAGATTTTTGCTCTACGGTGGGTGCACTCAATTAATAAGATCATGATCGGTCTCCTTTTGGTTCACGAGATAGCTTATTCAAGTTCTGATTCGCCATAACTAGGTCATTACAGAAAATGATGTAGGAAATCACTGGTAGGCTACTTCGGTTTTATTGGATCCAAATATGTGGTTAACTTATTACTAAGCAATACCCTAATTTTTCAATTGGAATGAACTATGTCCCACTTTAAGTTTCTACGTCGCCTCACAATTGCTAGCGCTCTACTCATTGGTTTACCAGCCTTCGCCCACCACGGCTGGTCGGAGTATGAGCAAGGGAAATTGATTAAATTGTCGGGCAAGGTCACTCAGAACGGCTATGAGCACCCTCATGGCTTTATTAAGTTAACAGTCGATGGCAAAGAGTGGATTGCAGTATTGGCACCACCCTTTCGGATGGAAAATCGGGGCTTACTGAAGTCTGATATTGCCGATGGTTCGCAGGTCACGGTTGAGGGTTATATCAATCGTTCCAAGCCAGATGAGATGCGTGCTGAGCGGATTATTGTGAACAATAAAACCATTGAGTTGCGGTGAGCACTCCATTAGTCGCACTGGAGGGGTTCTGGTTAGCCCAGGCCATGAAGTATTCTTCCTGGCTTTACCCCACAGTTGAAATGGTTCATCTCTGGGGAATTGGCATGCTCTTTGGCAGTGTGGTCTTAATGGATTTGCGGGTCTTGGGTGTGGCTAAGGTGATTGATTTTTCTGCCCTATCCCGACTTGGCGTAACAGTATCCGTTGTGGGTTTTGGTCTAGCCGTTTTAACGGGCTCATTGCTCTTTATCACCCATGCTTCTGAGCTAATTGCCTCGAGTCTATTTGTTATAAAGATGTGCTTGATCTTTTTATTACTCTGCAATGCAGTGTTGTTACGAATGCGCGACCCCTTGAGTCGATTGACTCAACTCCAAGCAGTGATTTCCTTGCTGGGTTGGGCCAGTGTGATTGGCTTGGGTCGGTGGTTGGCATACGTCTAGTTGAGTTAGGTAAGATAGTCAGTGGGCCTAGATAAAAAAAGGGGGTTCCCATGAAACGTATTGCTCATATAGCACTTGGTCTTGCCTGTAGTTCAATTCTGTTAACTGCTTGCTCTCATTTCTCCACCTCTTCAATTGATTTAATCAAGGATGGTAAGGGTATGGAAAACTTCACTCAAACGGGTGATGCCAACTGGCGAGTAGAAAATAATTTAATAGTTGCGGATAAAGGGAAATCTGGATTTTTGGTCTCCAAGCAATCCTTTAAGGATGTCGAGATCCGCGCCGAGTTTTGGGCAGAAACCGATACCAATAGCGGTATCTTCATTCGTATCAGCAATCCTGACAAGATCGTTGCTGCAAGTTCCTATGAGGTCAATATTTGGGATATTCGGCCTGAGCCCAAATTTGGCACTGGGGCAATTGTGGATGTTGCTCCCGTCAAAACGCCGATTACCCAATTGGCCGGTGGTAAATGGAATGAGATGGAGATCCGCGCAGTTGGCCCTGAAATCATTGTCAGGCTAAATGGCGTAGAAACAACACGTGCAATCGATGCTCGCTTTAAAGAAGGCCCAATTGCCTTGCAATTTGGTCCTGGGGTCAAGGGTGCTGTGGGCGGCCCAATCAAATGGCGCAGCGTTCAAATACGACCGCTGTAATCGTTGGTGGCGAAGTGTTGAGACTGCTAACTCTTCTTGTGGATCGATAAATATATCCCTGCCAGAATCAGAGCAAATGCCACTCCATGGAATGGCTCTGGCGGTTTTTGCAGCAAGAGCGTTGAGAGAATCGCAGTAAAAAGCGGAATCAGATTAGTGAAAAACGTAGCCACTGTGGCCCCCGCTTTAGAAACTCCAAGTCCCCAACACCGATAGGCAATCAATGATGGGCCGATGATGACATAAGCAATCATCAGCACGGTCTGCCACGACCACGTGAAGTAACTAAACTCCAGTTGCCATTCAGTAGCTGCAAAGATCAAGGACCAACAAAACCCAAAGCCTACTTGCGCGAGTAAGAAATAGCTCCAAGGCCAGCTGCGCTCATTGCTTTCTTTGGGATGACTGAGCATCCAGCTATAAGCACCCCAAAGAATGGTAGCAATCACCATATAGAGATCGCCAGCCACAAACTCGATCTCGATGAGGCGTTCTAACTCCCCGCGCACGATCACAACCGCAACTCCAATTAAGGAAATGACCGCACCTACAACTTGTTTGAGATTGGCCCTCTCGTGATAAACCAGCATGCCAATGAATATGGCCCAGATTGGCATACTCGCGCCAATCAAGGTGACATTAATCGGTGTAGAACTCTGCAGTGCCAGATAGAGTAAGACGTTATAACTACCAACACCAAAGAGGCTTAAGAGCGCAAAGCGCTTGGTGTGATGCCATAAGGGGCTATCGCCTTTGAATACGCGCCAAGCAAAGGGCAACAGAATTAATGCAGTAACACCCCAACGCACGGTATTTAGTAAGACTGGAGAACTGGCTTGCACTAAGATTTTGCCAACAATGGCATTACCCGCCCACATTAGTGCTGCAGTGGTCAGATAGAAAGCAGTAAGGGCCGATAGTTGCATCGGCCCTACTGTATCAAGTTTGTACTACGATCCGGCGTTTACTTACTCTGCTGTAGCGCCAGAGAACTTCACAACTTTCTCCCACTTAGCGGTCTCAGCTTGAATGATCCTACCAAAATCTTCTGGAGTACCAACAATTAAAGCTCCGCCGAGTTCAGCGAGACGCTCTCGCGTTTTTGGCTCACTGATTGCACGATTGATTGCAGCGTTCATGCGATTGATGATCGCAGGTGGTGTACCTCTGGGCATGCCCACTCCAAACCAAGCAGTCGCTTCATAGCCTGGCACTGTATCCCCAACGGTAGGAACATTTGGGAATGAAGGTTCACGCTTCTCTGAGGTCACTGCCAAAGCTTTCAAGCGCCCTGCTTTAATATGACCAGCGGAGGATGGCAGGTTATCAAACAAGACTTGCACTTGGTTACCAATTAAATCAACCAAGGCTGGGCCAGCGCCTTTATATGGCACATGGAGCATATTGCAACCGGTCATCGATTTAAAGAGCTCGCCCGACATGTGTACCGAGGTACCACTACCCGATGAGGCCATATTAATTTTGCTGACATTGTTTTTGCAATAGGCCAAGAACTCAGCCACGTTGTTGGCTGGGAAGTTGGCTGGCACCACCATCACATTGGGGGTGCGCACTATGCCCGCAACAGGTGCGATGTCGCGAATGAAATTAAATGGTAAGTTTTTATACAGAGTGGCATTAATACCATTAGCAGGATTCACCAAAAGCATGGTGTAACCGTCTGGTGCCGACTTAATCACTGCTTCGGTACCGATATTGTTACCAGCCCCAGGTCGGTTCTCCACAATCACTTGCTGGCCCAAGATCTCGCTCAGAGGCTGGGCCACAATGCGGGCTAACACATCGGTGGTTCCGGCTGGTGGATAGGGAACAATCCATTTAATTGGGCGATCGGGATATTGCTGTGCCCAGGCCGATAGACTGGTCAGAAAACTAAATAGGAATACAAACAGCTTCGATTGGTAACGCATTTGTGTGTCTCCTCTTATCACTCTTGATTTTTTATTTTGACGACTGCTACTTAAACGCTGCGTCCATTATTTAATGAATTTGTAATTTAAGCAACGGTACACATCGGGGGGTGTTTTAGGCCAAATTGGGTAGCCTGCTCAAAGGCGTGTGCTAGCTGCAAGACCGCAAAGTCTTGCCGATGGCCACCAACGATTTGGACGCCTACAGGTAAACCCGAATCGGTAAAACCCGCTGGTACTGAAATGGCGGGGTTACCCATAGCGCTAATGAAATAAGCGGTCTTTTGCCAGTCAATGTACGTGTTCATTTTGACCCCATTGATCTCGCGGGGATAATCCAGATCCACTGAGAATGGCAGAACCTGATTAACGGGTAAGACAAAATACTCATAGCGCGACATGAAAGCGCGCATACGGTGATAGATCTCGGTCCGTTTTGCCTCAGCGCGCGCCAACTGGGGGCCGGTGAGATCAAGTCCCTGCTCCGCGTTCCAGATCACCGTGTCTTTAAGTTGATCCTTGTGGTCTTTGAGAAGTGGAGCGATACGCAACTCCGTACGCCAAGCGCGCCAGAGCATAAAGATCTCTCCTGCTTCAGCAAGATCAATCTCATCGTTCACCACTTCACAGCCAAGACTCTCAAACACTGCGCGTGAGGCTTGCATCACTTTACGTACCTCTGGTTCAACAGGTAGTCCACCTAGGTCTTCACTGTATGCAATCCTGCACGCTTTGAAGTTGCGCTGCAGTGGCGCAGTAAAGATCGATCCTGGTGTGTCAATGGCGATTGGTGAGCGATCATCAGGTCCCGACATCACTGACATGGCCAGAGCGAGATCTTCAACGGTGCGCGCCATGGGGCCTGCGACACTCATGGTGTACCAACCTAATTGCTCGGGCCAACTGGGCACACGCCCAACCGATGGTCGCATGCCGACAAGATTGCAAAAGTTTGCGGGATTACGTAGCGATCCTGCCAAATCAGTGCCATCAGCTAAAGCGACCATACCAGTAGCAAGCGCAACAGCGCCCCCACCCGAAGAGCCACCGCAGGTTTTGCTTAGATCGTAGGGATTTAAAGTGGCCCCAAATAATGCATTGAAGGTTTGGCTGCCAGCACCAAACTCCGGAGTATTGGTTTTACCCAAACTAATTGCACCGGCATTCTTGAGCCGCTCAACCGGCAATGAATCGATGTCCGGGACATTGTCTTTATAGATGGGTGAACCAAATGTGGTCTTCACCCCTTTGGTCAGAAATAAATCTTTATGGGCTACTGGCAAACCGTGCAAAGGTCCAAGACTCTCTTGCCGAGCAATTTTTGCATCTGCTTCTTTTGCTGCTTGCAAGGCACTCTCCGCAGTGAGCGTAATAATGGCATTGAGCCTTGGGTTAAACCGTTCGACCTGATCAAGATGGGCAGTGATGAGCTGGGTCACACTTATTTTTTTGGAGCGAATCAGCTTCTCTTGCTCGCATGCTGTCTGAAAACACAGTTCACTATTACTCATCCAGGTTCCTGTTTGGTCTTGATTACGATAAATCGATCTTAAATTGCTGTGCTGCACTCACAATATCACCCCAGGTCTGCTCATCAATCGCAATACCCTGCTGCATTCTCATCCGCATCTTCTCTCGCTCTGGCTCACCAGCAATTTGCACTGGATCCTCATCCGCCGCGGGACTTGCCTTTACCCACTGGATAAACGACGCAACCTCTCCATCAAATTGCTCTTGAGTGCTCGTCTGCTGCGGATTAATCAAGATACTCAACATACCATTCCAGATCGCTCGACTCTTTTTTGGTCTTGGCTTCCAAGTGCCGCTACCGGTGAGTGCGCCACCGATGAGCTCGCAGGCGATTGCTAAACCAGAACCCTTGTGTTCACCAAAGGGCATTAATGCACCCATCTTGCCATCAGCATTGGGTTTGACCACCACGCTGGGATCTTGGGTGGGTCGCCCTTGTTGGTCCAACAAAAACCCCTCCGGAATTTTTTTGCCTTGGTTATGTGCAACCCGCATTTTTCCTTGAGCAACGCGGCTGGTGGCAAAGTCCAAGATAAATGGTGTTTGGTTCTTAAGCGGCACGCCGACACAAAATGGGTTGGTGCCATGTCGTCCATCCGCACCGCCCCACACTGCTACCACTGGCGAGGACAAGACGTTCACCATATGAATCGAGACCAAGCCATGCTCAGCCGCGATCTCGGCAAAATGACCAATACGTCCTAGATGATGTGCATTAGCCAAAGAGACGATACAGCTGCCATGTTTACTGGCGCGCTCAATCCCCATGCGAATCGCCTCTTCTCCCGCCACTTGCCCATATCCATGTTGCGCATCTAAGACGAGCAATGAACCGAGATCACTATTGACCTTGACGCTTTGATTCAGTTTGAGGGATCCCTCGACAAAGGCCTCAACATAGCGCGGGATCATGCCCACCCCATGCGAGTCATGACCCTTTAGATTAGCTAGAACTAAATTATGGGCAACGGTCTTTGCCTCGGTCTCACTACTACCCATGGCCTGCACAATTTTTGCGATTTGTTTTTCAAGAAAGTCGTGTGCAAGTATGGGCATGAATAAGGTCTTCTGGATGAATAGTAGCTTGGGGTTCTCGTGTATATTAAATCAATCATCTTCACCACTGGATTACAGGAACTCATGTCTGCTCGTAAATTAAAGAAGCCAGAAGAATTACGCAGTCACCGTTGGTACGGTGTTAAAGATCTACGTAGCTTTGGGCATCGCTCCCGCACGGCCCAAATGGGTTACACGCGTGCCGATTATGCTGGCAAACCGGTGATTGCCATTATCAATACCTGGAGCGATATCAATCCCTGCCATAGTCATTTTCGGCAACGCGCTGAAGAAGTAAAGCGCGGTATCTGGCAAGCGGGTGGCTTTCCGGTAGAGATGCCAGCCATGTCTCTATCCGAACCTTTCCAGAAACCTACCACCATGCTCTATCGCAATCTATTAGCAATGGAGACCGAAGAACTTTTACGCTCCTACCCAGCAGACGCCTGTGTGCTGATGGGTGGTTGTGACAAGACAACGCCCGCATTACTAATGGGTGCAATCAGCATGAATCTGCCGACCATCTTTTTGCCTGCAGGTCCGATGTTACGCGGCGATTACCAGGGTAATTTTTTAGGAAGTGGTAGTGATACCTGGAAATACTGGGCTGAACTGCGTGCTGGCAATATCAATGAAACCGATTGGCAGAACATTGAGAATGGAATCGCACGTTCACCCGGTCACTGCATGACCATGGGTACCGCCTCAACCATGACCAGCGCTACCGAAGCGATGGGCTTATCGCTTTCTGGCTTTGCCTCGATTCCGGCGGCAGACTCTCGCCATGCGCAGATGGCCAGCATGACCGGTCGTCGCATTGTCGAGATGGCCTGGGAAGATCTCAAACCATCCGATATTTTGAGCAAAGCATCGTTTGATAATGCCATGAGCACGATCCTAGCTCTTGCTGGCTCCACCAACTCCGTGGTGCACATGATTGCTGTATCACGACGTGCTGGTTTTCCATTAACACTGGAGCACATTGATGCACTGGCCCGTAAGGTTCCGGTACTGGCTAATCTGCGTCCCGCTGGCCAATACCTTATGGAAGATTTTTACTACGCCGGTGGTTTGCGTGCCTTGCTCAAAAATCTCTCTCATCATTTAGACCTCACAGCACAAACGGTCGATGGCAAAAGCTTGGGTGAACTGATTGCCGATGCACAGGTATTTAAGCCTGAGGTCATTCGCTCACTCGATAATCCTTTAGTAAAGAGCGATAGCCTAGCAGTGCTCAAAGGTAATTTAGCTCCTGATGGCGCTGTTATTAAGCCTCCCGCTGCTGAGGCGCACTTGCTCAAACATACTGGTAAGGCTGTGGTGTTCAAGAACTACGATGATCTGTCAGCGCGCATTGATGACCCGCAGCTCGATGTTGATAAAGACTCCGTGATTATTTTGCAAAACGCTGGGCCACTGGGTGCTCCTGGCATGCCTGAGTGGGGACAATTACCCATCCCACAAAAATTACTCAAGCAAGGTGTTCGTGACATGGTGCGTATCTCCGATGCCCGTATGAGTGGCACGAGTTATGGCGCATGCGTTCTTCATGTTGCACCAGAGTCGTATGTGGGCGGGCCATTGGCCTTAGTTCGTGATGGCGATCTGATTGAACTGGATGTCCCAGCGCGCAAACTGAATGTCTTAATCTCGGATGAGGAGATGAACAAGCGCAAGAATGCTTGGCAAGCCCCACCCAAAAAATTTGATCGCGGCTTTGGCAAAATGTACAGCGCCCATATTCTGCAAGCAGATCAGGGCTGTGACTTTGACTTTCTAGAAACCTCACCTCAAGGTGAATCTGGATCAGATCCAGAGATCCATTAAGCAAACCGCATTAGAGCCCCGGCCAGAGCACGGATTTACCCGGCCAATTTTTTTCGATTGATCTCTAGACGTCGGTCAACCAAGGCTACTTGCGCATCAATCGCAGGATGACTTAAGCCTTTTGCACGAGCAATTAATTGCACCAGTTTGTCAGCGCGCTCAATATTGGGGGCGCCATTCTGTAATGCGCGTGCTGCGGATGCGGGTCGAGAGAGTGATTGAGCTGCTGCTGCGTATTTTTCAAAGGGAACTAAATCCTGTGGGTTTGCGCCCAATGCTACACACAGATCAAATACAAAGTTATATACCGAGCGTGACTCTTCAATATTGGCATGAACGGCATCTTGCGTATTGCGCATACTGTCCTCGGTCACGCAGCGGTAGTTTCCAGCTAACAGCATCGACCATTTAGCCAGTGGTACAAACAAGGAGTCGTGTATCTTTAGCTTAACCGGGAGTTCAATTTTTCCGTCTGTGGTCTCAAAACGCGCATTGGCAACATCGGTTTCGAGCTGACGAAGAATCGTGTTGTAACGCTCGTTATCGAATGTGGCGCACTTGAAATTGGTTGGCAAAGTCACTTGCAAGACATTGGCTGGCTCTCCCTGAGGGCGAACCGCCTGTGGATCTGGACTGTTCAGGGTCACATTGGCCGGGTCAAACGAATCCCAAACTCGTGCATCAGTGTAAGCAGCCTCAAGCGCTTTGTAATCCAAACCAGGAATGCGCTTAATGTATGGCAAGGGAGGCATATTCATGATGGACATACAGGGCAAACCTGAGCGTCCAATGGCATCCATTAACTCGCGCACTCCGGCAGATCGATATTGCGGTTCTTGCATACAAAGACCGACAAGATCAAACTGGGATAAATCAATGCCATCAGCAGGGCCAGCAGTAACATGGCCTGGGAGTAAGCGCGAATCTAGCAAAACAGGTTCAGTGCGACCGCGGATTGGCATCCTTACCTTGAAACCTTCTGCATTGATTAGCTTAGCCTCTTCTGGCAAACAAACCAAATGAATATGATGTCCGCCATATAAAAGTTTTGATGCTAGAAGAGAACCGTAGGATGCTCCAAGTAATAAGATCTTATATGGCATGTTTTACCTTCACTCGTTTTATTATTTGTATCGTTGCGGATTCTAATGCGTCTCCTCAAAACGAAATGAGGACTAGTTAAATAACCCTTTTAATAACATTCAAATTATTGAGAGCGATTACTCAACTGATCGCTGATTTTGGGAAAGACGTGATACTCGAGCTTAGGCGGGATTTAATTTCTTTGCTTCTTTTTTTAAAAGCGCATTGATACGAGTTTGCCATCCACTTCCAGTGGAACGAAATGCATCAACAACATCAGCATCTATCCTAATATGTATTAATTCTTTGGGGTTTTCGAGCTTAGGTCTTCCACGCATTTTTCTCTGCAAGGAATTTGGTAATTGCTTTAAGCGCCTAAAAATAGCTGGGTCTAATTCAGATAAATCATCAACCTCACCTTTGCGATCAATTTTGGGCAATTTGGGACTCATATTTTTTTACCTCCCTCGGGTTAGCCTTTCTAAAACTTATTACGCGTATTCCATCTATAGTTTCGCAAAAGCACAGCACATGAAGTCGTTGTAAAACATATCCAATTGCAACCATTCGTATCTCTGTATATCGCATCCTAGTGTCATGCCAAATTAATGCTGTTTCAAAGTCAAAATTTATGACCTCAGAAAATGACAGTTTGCGGTTTTGAATATTAGCTTCATCTTTTGCTTTATCAAAACTTATTTCCATGATTTATTGTAATTACAATAAATAGATGAGTCAAGACGACCAAGAAAAAGTATTGGAAAACTTCTGAAAGCCGCTTAAATTAAGTTCGCCTTTAGTTTTGCTTCTTTCAGGCGGGGTTCAACGAGATGACCCTTGCGTGCGCGGTTACCAGCAAAACCTTTTAAGGCTTTTGCATCAAGAATGGTGTCGGTAGGTTTACCACCTCTTCCTAGACCGCTATAACTTGCACCTTCTGCTCCAAAGGCGATGGCTGATCTCAAAAACTCTTTGGCATCCAGCCCCATCAGAATCACACCTTTGCCACCGGTTGGTAAACGTTTGAGCTCATCCAGCGGGAAAGCCAATAGGCGACCGTTTTCAGAGAGGCAAGCAACCTGACGCATACCTTCGGTTACCTTGGCAGCTCCCAGTGGTGCATCCCCCTGCATTTTTTTATCCAGTCCCACAAAAGATTTACCTGCTTTGTTGCGAGTGACCATATCAGCCACATTGGCAAGGAAGCCGTTACCACCTTTCGTGGAGATCAATACAAGATCGTCGGCATGGCCTGCGTAATACGCCACCATTTGTGATCCGGGAGCAAGATTGATATAGCTGGTTAATGGAGAACCATCCCCCCTTGCGCCAGGAAGATCGCTCACTGGAATGGTATAGACACGGCCATCACTGCCAAAGCCCAACATTTGATCAACCGTGCGGCATTCAAAGGTGTCATAGAGGGCATCACCCGCCTTAAAGGTGAACTGCTGCGCATCGTGTTCATGCCCTTGGCGAACACGCACCCAACCTTTTTGCGACACAATCACCGTAACTGGCTCATCAATCACTTTTACTTCTGCGACTGCTCGCTCATCTTCTTTAATGAGGGTTCGACGCTCATCACCAAACTCTTTGGCATCGGCCTCGATTTCTTTAATGATGTGTTTACGTAGGGCCGACTCATTCTTGAGCAAGTCTTCTAGCTCGGCCTTTTGACCTTTGAGCTCTTTGAGCTCTTGTTCGATCTTGATGCCTTCCAGACGAGCAAGCTGTCGTAAGCGGATTTCTAAAATGTCTTCAGCCTGGCGCTCACTGAGTTTGAATGCCTTCATGAGATCAGGCTTTGGTTCATCGCTATTGCGAATTAGCTTAATCACCTTATCGATGTTCAGAAAGACGATCTTGCGTCCTTCCAAAATATGCATGCGATCCTTTACCTTACCCAAGCGATGTTCCGTCCGACGGATCACCGTTTGCACCCTGAACTCAATCCACTCGGCCAAGATATCTTTTAGCCCTTTTTGGCGAGGTCTGCCATCATTGCCAATCATGACTAGATTGATTGAGGCATTTGACTCAAGTGAGGTGTGCGCCAATAGTAAGGTCACAAACTCACCTAGCTCAACGTTTTTACTCTTAGGCTCAAACACTAAACGCACTGTTGCCTCACGACTTGACTCATCGCGTACGCTATCTAAGACATTCAAAATGGTTTGCTTGAGGTTAGTTTGATCTGCGGTCAGGGATTTCTTACCCAACTTTACCTTTGGATTAGTGAGCTCTTCAATCTCTTGCAGCACCTTTTGTGCCGAGGTCGAGGGTGGCAACTCATTGACAACTACTTGCCATTGGCCGCGAGCCATTTCTTCGACGGTCCAACGCGCTCTTACTTTGACCGAGCCACGTCCACTCTCATAGATCTGGGCAATCTCACTAGCCGGAGAAATAATCTGTCCTCCACCAGGAAAATCTGGGCCGGGCAGCAACTTTAAGAGATCTCCCAAATTGGTTTTGGGGGATTTCATGAGGGCAATGGTGGCGTTTGCTACTTCACGAAGATTGTGCGAGGGGATCTCGGTAGCCATGCCCACGGCGATACCCGATGCCCCATTGAGTAATACAAATGGTAGACGTGCAGGTAAGAGCTTGGGCTCTTTAAAGGAGCCATCATAGTTCGGCACAAAATCAATCGTGCCCTCATCAATCTCAGCAAGAAGAAGGCTGGCAATCTTCGTGAGGCGCGCTTCGGTGTAACGCATTGCAGCGGCACCGTCGCCATCGCGTGATCCAAAGTTACCTTGGCCATCGATGAGTGGGTAACGTAAGGAGAAATCCTGAGCAAGACGTACCAAGGCATCGTAGGCTGACTGATCACCATGCGGATGAAACTTACCCAGCACATCACCGACGACGCGTGCGCTCTTCACGGGTTTTGCATCAGCACGCAAGCCCATCTCGTTCATGGCATACAGAATGCGGCGTTGAACCGGCTTTTGTCCGTCAGCCACTTCAGGCAATGCCCTGCCCTTCACTACGCTAATGGCGTAATCTAAGTACGCGCGCTCGGCATAGATTCCTAAAGAGAGGGATTCTTCTTCTTGCGTATTTTTCTTCTTCGGCCGCTCTTCAGTAAAGAGATCACCTTGCTCTGGTGTACTCTTTTTTGCTGATTTGCTTGGGCTTGGTTTTTTACTGGCCATATCCTGTCCTAAATATCGGCCTCAACTTCATTGCCGCGCTCTTCTAACCAATCGCGTCGGGCACCTGATTCAGATTT
>JAIXPN010000128.1 GCA_027486235.1 Burkholderiaceae bacterium | reverse complement strand
TGCCCTATTGATTATCGGGCTACTATTAAATATCTCAATAAGTTGGGGCATAACATCTGAAGCCACGAAATTAAATACTTCCTTGCCATCCATTACTAATTCGGCACATTTATCCGCTAAAGATATAAATTCGAATGTATTGGGCTTGTTGAGCGAGTAGGAGCCCATCAATTCCCATTGGCTTGGCTGAAAATAAACTGCTCCAGCCCCATCTGAGAATAGTGAAGACGTAGCCCTATTAAATTTATGTATGTGTTTAGAGTACGTTTCACTGCAGACTATCAATGATGAGGTATTGAGCGCCTTACAAATCTTTATAGCATCCACAAAACCGGTACACCCAGAATTTAAATCAAAGGTAGTAATATTTTTGTTAAAAGGGAAGGTAGATGCTATGATCGTCGCATTTCCAGGAAATAAAAACTTTGGTGTCTCCGTAACAGAAATTAAATTTTTTATGGATAGAATATCAATCCCATGCCTATCCACCAAATTATCTAATGCTTGAATAGACAAGGTTAGTGAGTTTTCATTGGCGCCAGAATGCCATAAATTAACTGGGCCAGTTTTTTCTAACACCGCCCTAGCGCCTAACTCCCCATACTCGGCAATTAACTTGGCTTGCACGTCATAGCTGTTCATGCCAAATTTTGTGCCAATTTTCATATCTTAGGCAGCAAGACCAGCGCTAACAAGCGCATCCCAAATAGCCTGGAGTGAGCCAAGCGAGCCAAAATCTTTTATTTCTGAAGCTTTTTCACCCGTTAAGGAATCCAGATTGGAAAGAATGGTTAGGTGACCCAATGAATCCCACTCCTCTAGATCGCCTAATTTTAACTCCATATTGATAAGATTTTGATCAACCTCAAGAGCCTCAGAGATTGCAATTAAAAATTCTTTTTGATTCATGATTACTCCTTAGTTTATAAAAGTTAGCTGTCTCTCAACATAGATATTTTTTCTTAAGTTTGAGAATGATGGATTGTAGTGTTTTTGAACATTATCAAAGGTCCAATGCGTGACCTGAGCCTTTCTAGTAAGGCTTGAATTTTTACATTCCGGAGAGCCATGCAATAAATTTGCTTCCCAAAGTAGGCAATCGCCCTTCTTCATTTTGGGCGTGATAGCATTTAGGCCATTGCGCTCAATACCATCGGTAACATATTGCTCGTATAACTGATAGTTAGATTTAACTGTGTTTAAATTTTTTGGTCTGTCTGCATCTACATCTTCATAGTCGAATAAATCTAATTTGTGAGATTTAGGCACTATCTGAAGAGGACCCGCATTGGGATCAATATCCTCCAGCGCTACCCATGCGCCTACCAGCATTCGATGGGGTAGGGTACCAAAATGCACATAATCGCTATGCAATGGCTGCTGAGTAGAGTGCAGAAAATTAATTGTAGAAAAAGCTTTTGGCTCTGAGTCGAAGAAATATCTCAGCCTATTCATCACCGAATTATGCAATGCAAGCTTTTTACAGTTATCAGAGAACTTATAGCTTTCAACAATTCTAGGATGCTGATTGTATGAATAAATGGCAGAATTGGTTTTGTAAGATCCCGTTTTAATGAGATTGTCAACATCTATATTGACAGAGTCGATTAGGCTTAGATCACCAATATTAAAGGTGATAAAACCTTGTTCAAAAAAATCTTTTTTTTCTTTCTCTAGGCTCTGCATAATAAAACTCCTGTACTTGCTATTTCAATGCCAAATTTATTTTTAGTACTCCAATTAATACCCTTGTCTGGAATATTATTATCCAGAATTGCTTTGCTTAGATTTTTTGGCATTGGCCAATCTTTCTTTTCAACCATGGTTACCGAATGAAAAACCTGTTTGAGTAAGCTTTCTAACTCATCCGTGTTTGATAATGAGATTGTCGGTAGAATGAAAATGCCACCAGGCCTTAGGTAATCTTTTACATTTTCAATAATTGGCCGAATAGCACCAAGGCCATCATCACCAGTATTGCACTCTACACCAATATACCAATCACTTAACTCAGCGATCCTTTGATTAATCGCTGAAATATCACAAAGGATGACATCGAACTTTTTATCCGCCCATGCATTAAGACCTGCTGAGCTCCTAAATTCAACAATTTGACTAACCTCAAAGGAGCATAAATTTTTTGCTGTGTCAACTGCCACTTTGGAGATATCGCTAGCAAAATATTTATTCCCCCTAAAATCCGAAGCAATTGCTCTGGTAATATTTCCATCTCCACATCCAACCTCTAGGATCTCGGTCACATTAGAGCATGTCCTGATGTAGTCTCGAAGTGCTTTCTCCAAAATAATACTGGTCAGGTTTCTTTGAAATACTGACATACATTCCCCTTTTTCCCTTGGATTAAATAGTGTATAAACCATAACCAATTTTTTTAAAAAAGGCGTATCGGTTAAAAAAATCTTGTTTTCTGACAACCATATAATGGAACTTATCATCCCTGTTTATTTCATAGACCATACCCACTTTTTTATGTAGACTGTATATATGTTTAGCGTCAACAGGAATTGTCCAAGGACCACAAATCTCTTTTTGAAGACTTTCAAATCCAATCCTATAAATAGTCATCATGGCATCTAAAGAGGTATGTGGTGCAACCCCATCAGCCATAATTAAACTTTCCCATGAAAATTTAATTGGATCATGAACTTCCGTTAATCTGACAAGTCCAGCCATAGCAGATAAATTACTTTTGTCGATTATTTTGTAATAAATCTCAGAATTTTCAGCCCTCCTAATTTTGTACTTTTTATAATAAGCAATTTGATCACTAAGGCTTGAACTTATTGGGCTGAGATGATTATTAGATCGAAGTCGTCTGAGATTAATAATATCCTTTAGATCCGCTTTGGTGATCTCTTTCAGAATAATGTGTTTTGTTTCAATATTACTGAGGAAGTTTAATGATACCAACATGTTTTATATCTTAGAAAGTTTTCGTTGAAATTATTATTTTTACTATACTCAAGCCCACTAACGCCTGGTATCGGCTTGCTGCGCTTATCCACTCCTGATTTATTTTATGGCTTATCGATTGGTACATGTTGATTGAGTGGCTTATTTTTTCTCGAATTCCCATTAAATGCTTTGCTCTTCTAGATTCTCTATCCGACCTATCTTGTTATCACTTGCTAGCTCTTTTTATTTTCAATAGTCCGGATGCTATCTAACTCGCGCTTGAGCGCTGCGTATTCGGCAGCCTTGCGCTTTAAAAAGTGAGTCGTAAGTACTGACTTGCTTTTGATGCCGCTGGGTGTGAGTAAGTAGGCGTAGTCAAGCTTTTTTTGATTGTGGCTGAAGTTGCCCATTTTCACGAAACCCTTTTCGATCAGGGCTTTCATGCAATAGTGCGCCTTGCCTAAACTCACCCCTAGCTCTTTAGCGAGCTCACGCTGCGTGAGGTCCGGGTGGCTCTCAACAGCGCGCAAGACCTGCAGGTGGATTTCGTTGAAGTGGGATGGGGAGGTCACGTAATTGGGCTTGAGATTTGGTTAGCTTTTAGTTGCTTATAGAATTTGGATGAATGTTCATTATTATAAGTGCTATAAGAATCTTGTTCAATTATTTAACAAATAAATTTGTTACTTTGGATTTAGTTGGTTCTATGTTAGGCCTTAAATAGTATCCAAGATGACTTTTTAGGCTCTTAAAATCACGTTTATGATTTTTGGCGTTTTCCCTGTGCCTTTCGTGGCTTTTGAGTCTTTTTTGCGTACTTTCTGATGAAAAGTGCCGCTTTTTGCTGATTTGAATGGGTTTCACTCTCGATTAGGATGGTTTGGTTCAATGTTGATCTATTTTTCCTCCGCCACCCACCAGCTTTTCAAGCCATTATTAATGCAATCTACTGATGCTTTAGCTACTTACCCCCTTAAAATGCTGCATGGCACCATTGCTCGGATTGAAGGAGTTATACCCTGGCAACCATATGGGCTTATCTTGTTGGCTTTTTAGCATTTATTACCTTCTGTGATTAGAACAATCCATCCGATTTGCCTGCCATTACAGACAGTACTGCCGATTTTATACGTCGTATCAGCGCTTCTGGCAAATCATCGGCCAGTATTCGGCGGGTGGTGGCGATCCCCGCTATTCTTCTGCTCAATCGCCTGAGCGAACCCACCAAAGATCCGGAAGTGCGCATCGCAATTGAGCGCATGCACAGCATGGTGGGAAGAACGACTAATCAAGCTTATGATATTCGGTAGGGTATTTTGAGTTTTATGTTGGCAAATTTAGGGGGCTTCATTACGGGCTTGCGTGATGCGGCGCTATTGCAACTGGCCTACGACATGCTCTGCCGTCGTAGCGAGATAGTCACTCTGCAATTGGATGATGTGGTGGTCGCGCCTCAGGGTGATGGAAGGCGTTACAGCATATTGCTACATAAGAGTTAGGTGGTTCAAGAAGCGCGTGAACACTACTTGCCCTTGCGGGCTCAAACGATATTCGCGATAGAGCAATGGATTAACACTGCCAATCTCAGTGTAGAGCCCAGCTAGCATAGTATTGTTCGAGAGAACATCGACAGCACTTGGAAACGGACAACTCAACCACATCTTGAAACGACTAGCTCAACAAGCCAATCTTGACTCTTTTCTGATCGTACGAATCAGCAGACATTGCTTCGAGTTGGAGCGGCGCAGGATTTACTGGCATCCGGCACCAGCATGCCCACCATCATGCAGCGGGGTTTATGGAGTAAAGCCGATATAGTAATGCGCTATCTAAAGCAATTTAGTGCAATAACTTATCTTAAGAAATGAAGCTGACAACTGAACTTGTCCATTACGCTTCAAAAAGATGAATTGAGCTTAGATGCT
>JAIXPN010000005.1 GCA_027486235.1 Burkholderiaceae bacterium | reverse complement strand
CTCGGGTTTATTCAATTGATGAAGCTGCAAATTGATAACGATTAGCCCATACTACTTCTCTACATTCTTACAAATCTGCGATGACCAGCGTCCTGTGGTCAGTAGATGATGCAATGATCGTCGAATTTTTAGTTGCATCAACTTGTTCGCGGGTAAGCTCGAATCAGCAATGGTATCGATACGCGCCCCGGGAAATCGCTTTGCAAATTTATTCAAGGTAAGACTTGGAAAATCAGGCTCAAGCAGAAT
Source organism: Burkholderiaceae bacterium (assembly GCA_027486235.1). Lineage (GTDB taxonomy): Bacteria > Pseudomonadota > Gammaproteobacteria > Burkholderiales > Burkholderiaceae > Polynucleobacter > Polynucleobacter hoetzingerianus. The sequence goes on along the minus strand of JAIXPN010000005.1, from coordinate 13,006 downwards.
TGCATCGGGCTGCAAACGAATTGGTTGCAATTTATCGAGCATGCGCTGATAAATTTCGATGCGAAGCCATGAAAGGGGCGTGGTCATGGGCTCAGTATACTCAGCGCCCCATGAATTTATTTACACCTCTCATTGAATTTTTGCTTCCCACTTTATGCATGGTTTGTGAAAAAGCTCAAAACAAATTGCTATGTGTAAATTGCCTTGCGCAAATTAAAGAGCGCAGCTTTATGCAAAAGCATTTGTGCGCTGTCTGCGGAATCCCAATAGCCGCCCACGAATCAACATGCAAAACTTGTCTCGAGAATCCGCCAAATTTTGATGCAACTTTTTATATCGACTCTTATGATGGCGTTCTACAAACTGCAATGCATGCCCTCAAGTATCAAAAGCGACTCGCTTGCGCTACCGGATTTGCCTACCTATGGAATCACTCTGCTGGAATGGTCAATTCAGAAAGCTCGATTGACTTTCTATTACCAGTGCCACTGAATCAGCAGAAATTAGCCGACCGAGGTTTCAATCAAAGCTGGGAGATTGCCAAAAATCTTGAGCTATCCGAAAAAATACGGAGAGTACCAAATGCTTTACTAAGAAGGAATAATGAGATATCGCAAGTTGGCCGTGATAAAGCGAATCGAAAAAAAGCGGTTCATGGTCAGTTTTATATCCATGAAATTTGGTCGAAACAATTTGAGAATAAATCCATTGTTTTGTTTGATGACGTGATGACGACTGGGTCAACAATGAACACCATCGCATCCTTACTAAAAAATCATGGTGCTAGGTATGTAAGTGCATGGGTTATTTTGCGAACCCTCCCCAAATTTAGCCAATGTGCAATATGATCGCACCATGTTTAATGTCGTTTTATTCGAACCCGAGATTCCACCCAATACTGGGAACATCATTCGTCTTTGTGCAAATACGGGCACGCGGCTTCATTTAATTGAGCCTCTTGGCTTCCCACTGGAGCATGCCAAGTTAAAGAGGGCAGGGTTGGACTACCATGAGTTTGCCCATATCGCCATTTATAAAAACTGGTCTGATTTTGTGGAAAAAAGCAAAGTAAACCTATCTCGTGCATTTGCTTTAACTACCAGGGGACAGCCATCCGTACTCAAGACTGATTTTCGTCCAGATGATTTCTTTGTTTTTGGTTCAGAAACAAAAGGCATTAGCGATGAGGTCAGGGCGGCGATTCCCAAAGAAAATCATTTGCGCTTACCTATGCTTCCCAATAGTCGCAGCCTTAATCTGTCAAACTCAGTTGCGATTATGGTTTATGAAGCTTGGAGACAAAACCAATTTACAGGTAGCGTTTAAGACTCTGCTCTAGGCTCGCGACCCATCAAGAGCCGCACCCCTTGCTCGGCGGTTAATTTCCCCTCTAAAACCGCCGCTACCGTGGCACAAATCGGCATTTCAACGTGCAGACGCTCTGCTAAGTCAGTAACTGCTTTTGCACACAAGACACCTTCAGCCACATGACCCAATGATTGCAAAACTCGATCTAATGATTGGCCAGCTGCTAGCGATAAGCCTACACGGCGATTACGGGATAAATCCCCAGTTGCGGTCAAAATTAAATCTCCTAAACCAGTTAGGCCCATGCAGGTTTCACTTTTCCCGCCAGCTGCTTTTACTAAGCGCATCATTTCAGCCAAACCGCGTGTCAACAATGCAGCGCGCGCATTCATACCCAAACCTAGGCCATCACCAATGCCTGCGGCAATAGCAAGCACGTTCTTCACGGCGCCACCAAGCTCTACTCCAACTAAATCATCACTGGCATAAACACGAATATTTCCATGATGAAATGCTTGCTGAACTATTTTGCAGAACTCGAGCTGACTACTGGCTACCGTCAGTGCGCAAGGTAGGCCGTCTCCCACCTCGCGAGCGAAACTTGGACCTGATAAAACTCCATAGGCATGCGCTTGGCCTGGATACTTTGCCTGCTCGCGCTGAAACACCTGATGAGGTAGCAATGCGGTATTTGGCTCTAAGCCTTTACACAACCACAAAATATTCAATGCTTGCTTTGTCGATACAAAAATCGCATCTAAGATTTGTGCCAATCCAGACATTGGCGTGGCTATCACCAACAAATCAGCAGAACCTAATCGAGCAAGAGCTTTTTGAAGATCCGATTCGAGTAAAAGCGACTTAGGTAAAGCAATGCCAGGTAAATATTGTTTGTTTTCCGCATTACTCCGTAAGGCCTCAATCTGCTCTGTACTACGTGCCCATAAACAGACTGACTGATGAGGCAGATGGCTGGCGGCGGATAGAGCGATTGCCGTACCCCATGCGCCACCACCAAGAACGGTAATTTTCATTAGTTAGGAAGAATGATCTTACTTTCTGCGTCGCTAGAGCCCGCTTGTGTGCCCTGCGCTGCTTGAGCTTGCGCCAAGCGATGCTCGTACATGCCATGAAAGTTAATATCTGCAAGATGAATAGGCTGAAAGCCAGCTCGACTAATAATATCAGCAACATTGGAACGTAAATATGGAAATATGATCGTTGGGCATGTGATACCAAGCATCGGATCGATCTGCTCCGGTGGAATATTTTTAAACTCAAAAATGCCTGCCTGTTTTGCCTCAACCAAGAACATAACCTTGCCATCCACTCTGGCGGTCACAGTACTAAGCAATGCCACTTCAAATAACTCATCAGAGAGTCGATCAACCGCGATATCAAGCTCCACCTGAATTTGTGGCTCACTAGCAACCAATAAGATACCGGGTGCATTGGGCTGCTCCAGGGATAAATCTTTTAAATAAATGCGCTGAATCACAAATGAGGGGTCACTACTATTGCTTGCTGAATTAGCTACGGCATCATTCATATTGAATTTCTTTCTCTAGTTAAGAAGGGGCAAGAACTAAAAAATTAAGCCAACAGTGGATCAAGGCCGCCTGCTCGATCTAATGCTGCAAGATCATCGTAGCCACCGATATGGCGATCGCCAATGTAGATTTGTGGAACAGTTCTGCGGCCAGTGCGGGTCATCATTTCTTCGCGCTTGCTTGGATCCACATCAATCAAAATTTTCTGTAAATTTTGTATGCCCTTTTTTTGTAATAGCTTCTCTGCCATCACACAATATGGGCAAACGCGCGTGCTATACATCAACACATCTGGCATATTGATTCCGTTATCTCTTATTTAATTAAGGGCAAACCAGAGGTCTGCCACGCGCCAATTCCACCATCAAGAACTCCCACCTCGGCAAATCCTAGATTACGCAACTCGTTGGCAGCTTTTTGAGAGTGGGCCGGACCACGACCAATAACTACGACAGGTAGCTTTTGATCTAACTTCAAGGACTTTAGATCCGCAGTTAAATTTTCTAAGGCTAAATTTTTTGCATTCGGCAAATGGCCCAATTTAAATTCCTCTTCCGAGCGGAAATCAATGACAGCGGCTTTACGACGATTAATCCAAATCGTTGCATCCGTTGGGCTTAAGCCCTTGCCACTAATTAAGGTTGATAATGTTGGCATGAATAAAGCAGTGCCTGCAATAATCATCAAGGCGGCCAATACTAAATTGTCGGTTTGTGAGAAGAAGTCCATTATTCGATTATAGAATGCATCTATGAAACAACTCATTCTTGTCCGTCATGGTGAATCTGCCTGGAACCTTGAAAATCGCTTTACAGGCTGGGCCGATATTGATCTAACCCCTACCGGAATTCAGCAGTCCCTTAGTGCTGGCAAGCTTTTACGGGAGGCCGGCTATGAATTTGATATCGCCTATACCTCGGTCCTAAAAAGAGCGATTCGAACCCTGTGGAATATTCAAGACTCCATGGATCTCATGTGGGTTCCGGTTGTGCATAGCTGGCGTCTGAATGAGCGTCATTATGGGGCCCTGACTGGGCTTAATAAAGCTGAAACCGCCGCCAAATTCGGCGATGAGCAGGTTCATATTTGGCGCCGCTCATACGCGATTGCGCCCCCACCCATGACTCCAGATCAGCGAGTGGAATTAGCCAAAGATCCCCGTTATACCAAGCTAAAAGACGAGGATATTCCCCATGGGGAATGCCTCAAAGACACCGTAAAGCGTGTTCTGCCTTTATGGAATGAGTCAATTGCCCCAGCCCTAAAACTCGGCAAACGGGTCATTCTGGTTGCCCATGGAAATAGTATCCGCGCCCTAATGAAGCATCTAGGCCAGATCTCCGATGAAGAAATCATGGGAATTAACGTTCCTAATGGCAATCCCCTCATTTATGAGCTCGACGATGATCTAATGCCGATACAACATTTCTATTTAGAGGCAAAATAGCCATATGCGTCAGCTTTTTAGAAATATTGCTCTCATTGGGATCGGTTTGGTCGCCGGCATCGCTGCGACCATTCAACTGTCCGCAACTGCTCAGCAGGGCGGAAATACTCTTCCCCTAGAAGAACTTCGGACACTGTCAAATGTCTTTGGGCAGATTAAGCGCGAGTATGTTGAGCCCATCGAAGATAAGCAATTACTGACCGATGCTGTTAAGGGCATGGTCAGTAGTCTTGATCCACATTCGGCGTATTTAGATAAAAAAGATTTTGCTGAAATGCAAGAGCAAACTGCAGGTAAGTTTGCTGGTCTTGGAATCGAAATCACTTCGGAAGATGGCTTAGTCAAGGTTCTTAACCCGATTGAAGGCTCGCCTGCTGCTAAAGCTGGTCTTCAAGCTGGCGACCTCATTACGCGTTTAGACGATAAACCTGTACGTGGAATGTCTCTAGATAAAGCAGTGCGCACAATGCGTGGGACTCCTGGTACCAAAATTACCCTGACTATTTTCCGCAAGAGTGAAGAGCGCACCTTTCCAGTCACGATTACACGTGCTGAAATCAAGGTACAGTCCATCAGAGCAAAAATGATGGATAACAATATTGCGTGGGTTCGTATTACTAGCTTTCAAGAGCGCACCATTCCAGATCTAGCTAAGAAATTAGCCGAGCTTGCAGCTAAAGATCCCAATATCAAGGGTCTCGTCCTTGATCTTCGTAACAACGGTGGTGGTTTACTTCAGGGCGCAGTTGGGGTGGCGGCCGCTTTCTTGCCTCCCGGCGCTGTGATTGTTTCGACAAAAGGGCAGACCCCCGACTCTAAGCAGGTCTTTAACGCAGTGCCTGCCATGTATAAACTCAATGAATCTGGCGATCCCCTCGACGAGGTTCCGCCTCTGTTTAAGAAAATACCGATGGTTGTTCTAGTCAATGCGTATTCTGCATCGGCATCTGAGATTGTTGCGGGTGCTTTACAAGACTACAAGCGTGCAACCATCATCGGCAAAACAACCTTTGGTAAAGGCTCAGTGCAAACGGTTAGACCACTTAGCAGTGACTCTGCACTGAAAATTACAACCGCCTATTACTACACGCCAAATGGTCGTTCTATTCAGGCATTTGGAATTAAACCCGATATTGCAGTTGATCAAAATAAAGATGGTGATCCCGAGGATGTCTTAATCACCCGTGAGATTGATAGCGAAAAACATCTTCGCAATAAGCAATCCTCCGAAGAGGCTTTAATTAAAGATCGTGAAAAACGCCGTTTACAGGAGTTGCAGCTAATCGAAGAGCGAAATGCGAAGAAGACTCCTGAAGAGCGTGAAAAAGAAAAGAATAGGCGCCCTCCTGAGTTTGGAAGTAATGATGATTTTATGTTGCAACAAGCTGTTGCCTTCCTAAACGGTCAAACCGTGAAGCGGTCTGCGTCGAAGCTTGAATAAACGCATTGCTCATGAATGACGAGCAATTACTTCGTTACTCGCGGCATCTTCTTCTCGATGAAATTGATGTTGCTGGTCAAGAAAAACTGCTGCAATCCCATGCGCTAATTATTGGCGCCGGTGGATTGGGTTCTGCATGTGCCCCGTATTTAGCAGCGGCTGGAGTAGGGCAAATCACTCTTGTTGATCATGATCGAGTTGAACTCACCAATCTTCAGCGCCAAATCATGCATCAACACAATAGTATTGGCATGAGCAAGGTAGCCTCTGGAAAGCGCTTTCTGAATGCTCTTAACCCATCACTTACGATTCATACTCGTGAGCAAAAAGCAGACGAAGCGTTATTGAATGAGCTTGTACCAAAAGCGTCCGTTGTAATCGATTGCACGGATAATTTTGCAACTCGCCAGTTGATTAACCGAATCACATTCAAGCACAAGGGTGTGCTGATATCCGGAGCTGCTATTCGCTTTGATGGTCAAGTCAGTGTTTTTGACTTCAGAAGGGCAGGCTCGCCTTGCTATGCCTGTATTTTTCCACCAGATCCTAATTTTTCTGAGACAAATTGCGCGAGTATGGGAGTGTTCTCTCCGCTAGTTGGCATCATCGGAGGTATTCAGGCGGCGCAAGCCTTACAGATACTAGTGGGCATTGGTGAACCCTTAATAGGTCGGCTACTTATTTGGAATGCAAAGACCACCCAAATTGATGAAATTAAAGTTAAACCACATACAGACTGCTCTGTATGTGGAGATCACTAAATTTTTGAATTAATGAATCGAATTTAGACGATTAAGGAGTACGCTTTGCTCGACAGGGTCATACGCCGCTAAGAGCTCGTCGATATGTGTTTTTAGCTTGCGAGTATCGGCCTGTAATATTTCCCGCTTGACTAATAGCAGTTGACTAAAGTGCATTGAGAAGTCGGTCAAGCCCATTGCTAATAAAAGCTTTGTAAGTGCAGGGTCGCCAGCCATCTCTCCACATACGGCAATTGGAACTTTAGCTTTCTGAGCTTGTCGAATAATCGATGCAATTAAATTAAGAACTGCTGGATTTAATGGATCGTATAAATGGGCTACTGCATGATCAGCTCGATCGATGGCCAATGTATATTGGATTAAATCGTTCGTGCCAATTGATAAATAATCAAAGTACTTTACAAAAAGTGGCATCATTAAAGCGGCAGCAGGAACCTCAATCATGGCACCAACCTGAATCTGTGGATTAAATGCTTGACCGCGTTCCTGCAGTTGTTGCTTGGCCTTATCAATTAAACGCAAACTCTCATGAATTTCCTGAGCATGGGCAAGCATAGGCAACAAGAGTCGAACCTGACCATGGGCAGAAGCCCGCAAAATAGCCCGTAGTTGTGTTAAAAAAATCTCGGGCTCTGATAAGGACCAACGAATTGCTCGTAAACCTAACGGGGATGTGCCTGTACTACTGGTATCAGCACCGGAAACTGATTTATCAGAGCCGATATCGATCGTTCGAATATTGACTGGCAAGCCAAACATGGCTTCTACCGCACGCGTGTACTCTTGATATTGTTTTTCTTCATCAGGCAAACCTTCATCCTGGTTCATGAATAGAAACTCAGAACGAAACAGGCCGATACCCACTGCGCCTAAATCAATAGCGTGCTTGGCGTCCTCTGGTAACTCAATATTGGCAAATAGCTCGACTTCTACACCATCCTTAGTTTGAGTGGGACTATGTTTCAGTTCTTGTAGTTTTTGTGTCTCACGGTATTTTTCAGCTTGTAGAGTTCGATATTGGGCCAGCAATGCCTCATCTGGCGCAACAATCACAATGCCGCGATCACCATCAATGACAAGCCAATCTCCATGTTCAATGATGTCACTGGCATGACGAATTCCAACCACCGCCGGAATTTCTAAACTACGAGCAACAATGGCGGTGTGGGATGTCTTACCACCCAGATCAGTTACAAATCCACTTAGAGCATTCTCTTTAAAGCGCAACATATCGTGAGGCGCAATATCATGAGCCACCACAATTGCTTCCCCCTCCAAATCTCCAGAAATTAAACCTTCACCACCAATTACAGTCTGGCGATTTTGCGAATGGATTGCTTTTAGTACTCGTTCAGCCACCTGCCGAATATCATTTCCCCGCTCTTTTAAATAAGGGTCATCGATTTCAGCAAACTGCTCCAGCAAATCATTTAACTCAGTAGTGAGTGCCCATGCTGCATTTAATCGTTTGTTACGAATCAACTCAAGCGGCTTTTGGGCAAGTGTTGGGTCCGACAAAATCATCTGATGGACATCCAAAAAAGCAGCCATCTCTTGTGGCGCATCTTTTGGTAGGCTGACCTTAAGCGCATTCAACTCATTGCGAACGTGAGTAAACGCCTGTAATAATTTATTTGCTTCTGTTTCTTCCGTACCAGGCTCAACGAGATAGTGACTAACCTCAAGTGCTGCGCGTGAGATAAGTACTGCTTTACCAATGGCAATCCCTTTTGAAACAGAAATTCCATGGAGCGCAAAACTCATCTTTACTCGCCCTCGCCAAAACGATCATGAATTAAGGCGATAATTGCATTTAAAGCCTCATCATCACGCTCACCAATGGTCTCAAGAGTAACAACACTCCCGATGCCAGCTGCCAACATCATGACTCCCATAATACTTTTAGCATTAATGCGCCGGCCATTTTTACTTAAGAACACCTCACAGGGGTATTCGCTAGCCAACTGAGAAAGCTTGGCTGAAGCTCGTGCATGCAAGCCCAATTTATTAATAATCTCGATATCGACTGTTGGCATCACTAATCCTCAAACTTTTCATTTAGGGTTGCCTCTAAATTCGCTGGGGGCGCTCCCAAACGAATAATGCCGTTTTGACCTCCTTGCATCGCTTTTTGTGCAACGGATTCCAAAGCATCACCTCGGTATGAAATTGCACGCATCAGCATGGGCAAATTAATACCAGCCAAAACGAGAACCTTACAATCTAGAACTCCAGGTTTTGCTAAACGAGAAGCTACATTACCTGGTGTAGCACCAATCAAATCAGTCAATACCAAAATCCCAGTCTCACTTTTAACTTGATTGGCAGCAGCCAAAACACGTTCCCCGCTAATATGAATATCTTCGTAGGGCGGGATATCCACTGCCGCAACACGCACAGGTAACTCCCCGTAAGTATGCTCAACAAAACCAAGCATTGCCCCCGCAAGCGGAGTATGGGCAACAATTAAGATGCCGGGCACTTTATACAAGCTCCTTCTCAAGCAAAGCAAGCCATTTCTTCGCAACATCAAAATTGGTCTGCTGCGTAATCTCAACAAAACACGTTGGACTAGTTACATTAATTTCAGTCAAATATCCGCCAATCATATCGAGGCCCACTAAAAATAATCCTCTTTTGGCAAGAAGGGGGGCAAGGTAATTTGCGATCTCTTCTTCACGTGCGGTCAAGGCCATAGCTAAACCCTTGCCACCTACGGCTAAGTTGCCCCGAATCTCAGATCCCTGCGGAATTCTTGCAAGCGCATATGGCATTACTTCACCACCAATCAATAGCACACGCTTATCGCCCGCTGCAATTTCAGGGAGGAAACGCTGGGCCATCAAGGTTCGGGCGCCGTTCTCGCCAAGAGTTTCCACAATGCTGCCAAGATTTAAGCCATCGGGCCCCACTCGGAATACGCCCATACCGCCCATACCATCTAATGGCTTAATCACAATATCCTGATGCAAACCATGAAAATCACGAATTGCATGAATATCACGAGTTACCAAGGTGGGCGGAATAAATTGAGGGAACTCGGTAATAGATAATTTCTCAGAGTGATTCCGAACCGCATCTGGATGATTAAAAACGCGAGCCCCTTGTAATACTGCTGCCGATAAAATCCAGGTGCTCGTTAAATATTCAACTGTGAAAGGCGGATCTTGGCGCATGAGGACCGCTGAGAAGAAGTCGAGGGAGTGCTCCTCTACCTTACCTAACTGATACCAAGTCGTATGGTCCTTAATTTCCAGGGGTTGGCAACGGGCTCGGGCTTTGCCCTGTCCCCACAATAAATCATGACTTTGCGTATACCAAATCTCATGCCCAGCACTTTGAGCGACACGCATCATCGCCAATGTAGTATCTTTTTCTACCTTAAAAGATTCCAGTGGATCGGTAATAAAAAGAAGTTTCATGATGCTTGCTAATGCTAGGCAGCCTCAGCATCCGGATCAGTGCGCTCTAACTCAAGTGAAGCGGCCAAAAGTGCTAAGCGCGCTACAACTCCATATAAATAGAATCGATTGGGAGCTGCACTTCCTGGTTTTGCTTTCATATCTGGCATAGCATTTTGCTCAAATGCTAAGGGAACAAAATGCATACCAGGAGCATTTAAATTCTCATCAGGGCCACGATCGGTATGCACTCGATAGAAGCCACCCACCACATAGCGATCGATCATATAAACCACGGGCTCAGCCACTGCCTCATTCACCTTTTCAAAGGTGTAAACACCCTCTTGCACAATCACATCACTTACTTCTAGGCCCTCTTTTACTACACTCATTTTGTTGCGATCGCGTCGATTTAAGTTCTTCAGATCATTGGGATCGTGAGCAATCATCACGCCCATTCCATACGTTCCAGCATCGGGCTTCACCACCACATATGGCTTATCTTTAATCCCATATTCACGATACTTCTTGGCAGTCTTCTTAAGCACCTGATCAACGGCAGCGAGTAATTGCTCTTCACCCTTTTGCTCATGAAAATCCATACCGCCACAACGTGCGTAATACGGATTAATCATCCATGGATCAATATTGATTAGTTTGGCAAATTTTTTGGCTAGCTCTTCGTAGGCCTGAAAATGATTAGATTTACGTCGTATTGGCCAGCCCGCATGAAGCCCTGGTAATAAGTATTGTTCGTAGACGTTTTCCAAAATTGGAGGGATGCCTGCCGATAAATCGTTATTCAGCAGAATCGAGCATGGATCAAAATCTTTCAATCCCAAGCGCGTTTTACGTAAGCCTAAGCGTGTCAGCGGCTCCAAAATCAAACGTCCGCCCTCAGGCAAATCAATTGCGGTTGGTTTTTTAATCTCCTCTGACAAAGTACCCAAGCGAACATTAAGGCCCGCTTGGCGAAGAATAGAAGATAAACAGGCTATGTTTTGCAAATAGAATGTATTACGAGTGTGCCGTTCTGGAATCAACAATAGGTTTTTAGCCTCAGGACAAATCTTCTCAATAGCAGCCATAGCTGCCTGAACTGCCAAAGGCAACATCTCTGGAGAAAGATTATTAAACCCACCCGGAAAGAGATTGGTATCAACGGGCGACAACTTAAAACCGGAGTTGCGTAAATCCACCGAACAATAAAAGGGCGGGGTATGCTCCTGCCATTCGAGCCGAAACCAGCGCTCAATCGTTGGGGTTGCCTCGAGTACTTTGGACTCAAGCTCTAAAAGGGGGCCACTTAAGGCGGTAATAAGATGCGGGACCATATCCGCATTGTAAGTTTTTTTGAAAGAAAGACGCGGAATCTTTCGATTCCGCGCTTAAAAACTAGGCAGCCAACCAGTGCCGCCCAGTGAGGGGTAAAAAAGAACAAACTAAATCACTATTGCAAAACCAACTACACCTTCATTGTTTTGGGTTTGCTGGAATCACTAAAAACCAACAAACCCATCCACATTAAGACTCGTAGGCAGATTCACCGTGCGAGGTAATATCCAGGCCTTCGCGCTCTGCTTCTTCCTTAACGCGCAAGCCAAATACAAGGTCGGCAATCTTGAAGGCAATAAACGCTACAACGCCAGACCAGATCAAGGTCACAACTACACCCTGGGCTTGGATGACCACTTGGCTAGCAATGGAGTAATCCTTGGCAACAGCATTAGCCACATAGTCATAAATACCAGCACCGCCTAGTGCAGGGTCAGCGAATACACCGGTGAGCAATGCGCCAGTAATACCGCCAACGCCGTGGACACCAAAGACGTCTAGGCTATCGTCGGCACCAAGCATACGCTTGAGACCAGAAACGCCCCATAAGCAAAGCACCCCTGAAATGAAGCCAATGATGATTGCACCCATTGGGCCTACAAAACCAGCGGCTGGAGTAATTGCAACCAAACCGGCTACGCAACCTGATGCAGCACCCAACATCGATGGCTTACCTTTGGTAACCCACTCACCCAAGGTCCAGCCCAATACCGCAGCGGCAGTTGCAAGCAAAGTGGTAACAAATGCAAGCGCAGCGCTACCGTTGGCTTCCAATGCGGATCCGGCATTAAATCCAAACCAGCCGAACCACAAGAGTGAGGCACCAACCATGGTGTGAACCAAGTTATGCGGCTTCATCGCTTCCTTACCGTAACCAATACGCTTACCAATCACATAGGAACCGACTAAACCAGCGATCGCAGCATTGATATGAACAACAGTTCCGCCAGCAAAATCAAGCATGCCTTTTTGCCATAACCATCCAGCACTTGCTGTAACGGCTTCAAGACTTGCGGCATCCTTGATCGCATCTGGACCTGCCCAGAACCAAACCATATGAGCAATTGGTAGATAGCTAAAGGTGAACCAAATGATCATGAACAACAGTACAGCAGCAAACTTTGCACGCTCAGCAAAAGCGCCGATGATCAAGCAGCAGGTAATGCAAGCAAACGTAGCCTGGAATGCCATAAATATGAGTTCAGGAATTACTACACCTTTACTAAAGGTGGCTGCATTACTCTCTGGCGTAAGCCCTGACATAAATAACCTATCTAGACCACCAAAGAAAGCATTGCCCTCGGTAAATGCAAAGCTATATCCATAAACAGCCCACAGCACTGCGATAAGTGAGAACACCACCATACATTGCATCAAGATCGATAGGACGTTCTTGCTTCGTGTAAGGCCACCATAAAACAATGCCAAACCAGGCAATGTCATCAACATTACTAATGCTGTTGAGATCATCATCCAGGTTGTATCTGCTTTATTTGGTGTAGGCGCTGCCTCAGCTGGTGCCGCCGCAGCTGCAGCAGGTGCAGCGGCTGGTGCTGTAACAGCAGGCTTCTTGTCATCTGCAGCGTATGCAGGGGCAACAAGAGCACCAGTAGTACTGGTAACTGCAAGCGCCATGACTCCCGCTGCAATAACTCGTTTCATCCAATTAAACATGTTTGACCCCTATTAAAGTGCTGAGGTACCGGTTTCACCGGTACGAATACGAACGACATGTTCGATTGAAGAGACAAAAATCTTGCCAT
>JAIXPN010000035.1 GCA_027486235.1 Burkholderiaceae bacterium | reverse complement strand
TGAGTTCTTGCGTAGTGGCAACAGTTATCTGCTTTGGACTGTTTGCCCAATTCATGAAAAACTTCGGAGTTCAATTGTTGTAATGTTTTGTCGTTTAAAACGACAGCGGTAGGCAAAGTCCGAAAGCGTCTAATGCCGTGAATGAAGAGTGAAAACAAAAACAGCCGCCGAAAGGCGACTGTTTGAATTCTTGGTGGCCCGGGGCGGAATCGAACCAAGGCCTAAGATGTCTGACTCTAGCCCTAGGCTGTCTTTTTAAACGACATAGCTTTGCTTGTTGGATCTACAACTTAATCCAGCCACGCTTATTGGTGTAATGAATAAGGATTCCAAATAAGATCGCTATGCCAACATTCCACATAGCAATACCCGCAGTAGCCAAAACAATAAAGCGGTCTACTTTCTCCCCACTTTCATCTCTACTGCTAAGAGCCAATTGAAGGCCCGCAAAGAACAAGATGATTCCCAGCACACATGCTGGAAATAGAATCAATATAGTAGAAATTGAATTAGAAAAGAAAACTCCCAAAAGCAATAGCACTGAGCCTAAGATAATTGATGAGCCACCAGTCCTAGCCCCAAACATCACATGACCTGCCATCCCACCCGCACCATGGCACATCGGAACCCCACCAAGAGTGCTTGAGAGAAAATTCATTGCGGAAGTTGATAGGGATACTGACTTTTGCGTTACTGGCCTATCTGGAAACAGCTTGTTGTTCTCTTCTGTAATGGATAAGTAAGCGTTGCCAAAAGTTAAGGGCAACTGTGGCAATGCTAAGAGCACTAAGCCCGAGATTAAGTCAGTAGCAGTTAATGAGCTCCACGCAAAACTGGGCAAGGCTGGACTAACCTCTAGCCCTCTTAATTTGCTGGCAAGTTCTGGCTGTTGGATCAGAGCAATCACCCCGCCAATGAATAGAAGAACAAGCATGGCTGGAATCTTGGGACGACTTAATAAGAAAAGCGTTAATAAAAGTAGTGGCGCGGCAATCCACAAAGAACTGCTCATCATCTTGACGCCCTCAATCATCAAGATAAAACCTAAACCCAAAATGACGCCAAGTAATGCGGATTTAGGAACCCACTTGGCCACCTTGCTGGCTAAGCCAGTTAAACCAAGAATGAGCCAAATTATGCCTGTCATCAATGACGCACTAACTACTACAGCACTCGTTAAGCCCCCAGCAATAGCCGCTTGACTCACCGAAGTAGCCCCAATGGCTTTCATAGGCTGAACAGGAAATGGTGTTTTATATATCCAGCCCATTGCGATAAGGGAAACGCCAAAGGCAATCAAGATGCCATTAGGGTCCATATGAAGAACAGAGATATAAGCGGCAAGAAATGGAATGAGCGTTCCCAGATCCCCAAAGGCACCAGACCACTCAGGTAGGTTAAAACGATTCTTAATAGACATTTGAATAGTGTCACTCATGAGCCCTAATTAAAGCATGGTGACAGTCGATGCCCTTTTAAAGGACAGTTCTTAAGTGGGGTATCCGGCTCTAATGGCGGTTAACTGTGCCACACCATAAAAGAAAATGCCCCGCAGAAGCAGGGCATTATTTGAATTTGGTGGCCCGGGGCGGAATCGACCAAGGCCCATGATGCCTAATCCTGCTTGCTACTATTACATCTTCACAATTTTCCAAGCGCCATTTAAGAAGCCATCACCAGTTTTATCTCCTGGTTTAGTGTCTTTAGCCCAGAAATACAGGGGCATTCCTTTGAATGCTAATTGCTTCTTGCCATCATCACGAGTGATTACAGAATAGTCACCAGATACTGCTGGACTTCCATCAACCAATAGTGGGGGCCAGTTAGTAGCACATGGGCCATTACACATAGACTTGCCTGAACCAGCAGTATCTTTGGCAAAGGTATATAAAGTCATGCTGTTACTGCCAACCAATATGCCATCATTTACTTTGGTATATGGCGCCATGGCTCCACCCGTCATCGAAGCACATGCGGCTAAGGTAGCAGTAGTGATTAAACCAATTAATACGCTCTTAATACGATTCATTTAGATCTCCTTTAAAAGTTAAGTTAACACTCTACTGGTTATTTATGTTTGAAGTATGACGCGATTAAAACTAGGGGCTAGGCATGAAAAAACCACCCGAAGGTGGTTTTAGTGTTTCTTGGTGGCCCGGGGCGGAATCGAACCACCGACACAAGGATTTTCAATCCTCTGCTCTACCGACTGAGCTACCAGGCCAAGAGGCGAGAGTATAGCAAAAGTGAGGCCAACCTCAAAATCAAAGCTTCATCATTTAGATAGCAGGCTTAGTTTTCATGCATAAAATGAGGTCAAAGCTCAGCTTGGGCAGCAATTATTGGTCGAGATTTAAGAAAAATTGCCTAAATAATTAGCACTATCTGCTAGCTCGGGCTGAAATCTCCCTCAGAGCTATAATCGACCCCTACTATTAATTGCGCTCATCTTCGTTCACTTCAATGAAAAAGCAATTCCAAATTTGTGTGGTCGGTAACGGTGCCGTTGGTAAGGCTAGTGCGTTGGCTTTGGCGCAAACTGGGTATTCAGTGATGTTGTTATCGCCATCACAAGCTGAATCAAGTGCATCCAAATGGAAGGCGAGTGGTGAATGGGATAGTCGTGTCTATGCTTTAAATCATGCGACAAAAAACTTATTGTCATCCCTAAAGGCATGGGATGCGATGGATCAGGCGCGCATTGCGCCGATTGAAGCGATGGATATTAAAGGTGACGATGCGCAGCATGCCGGTCATCTGAGTTTTGATGCTTACGGCGCACATGTTGGAGCATTAGCTTGGATAGTTGAGGACGGCAATCTGAATCATGCATTAGACAATGCTCTGCAATTTACACAAGGTGTAGAAATTGTGCAGGCTACTGCAACGCAGATGCATGTTGATGCTGAAGAAGTACAAATTGATTTGAATAATGGCTCTGCAATACACACTTCCCTAGTATTGGGTGCAGATGGTGCGAATTCATGGGTGCGTGCTCAAACTGATATAGGACTTGATTATCGTTCTTATGATCAGCTTGCAGTAGTAGCAAATTTCTCTTGTGATAAGCCACATCATGGCGTTGCATCACAATGGTTTCTAGGTGCTGAGGGTATTGTTGCGTTGTTGCCGTTAGCAGGTTCGCAGGTGTCGTTAGTATGGTCTGCGCCAGACAAATTAGCTGAAACACTCTTATCTGAAACTGCAGAGCAGTTAGCTTCGCGTTTGAATAAACTCCCACAATTAGCTCTCGGTGAATTACATCCTTTGCCGCCTGCTGTGCCGCGTGGATTTCCATTGCGTCTCATGCGTGCGCACAGCTTTGCAGCCGAGCGCACTGTGTTGGTAGGCGATGCAGCGCATGTTTTTCATCCTCTGGCAGGTCAGGGAATGAATTTAGGTTTTGCAGATGTGATTGCTTTACTTGAAGCGTTGGGGCCTGCAGATGCAAATACGGATTGTGGTGAAGCGCGTGCATTACAGCGCTATGCACGTAGCCGTAAAGAAGAAGTGTTGTTGATGCAGTTAGCAACGGATGGTCTGGAAAGACTTTTTACTTCTGATTTCACACCACTGCGTGTGTTACGTAATACAGGTATGAATATAGTCAATCGCGTTCCATTTTTAAAGCGTAGCCTAATTAAACATGCGCTAGGCAAATCTCCTTCGATTTTTTCTTAATGAGTTTCTGACATGATAAATAAAAAAATTCTAGTTTCTGTTCTTTTTGCTTTAGCCAGTCAACTGGCTTGGGCTGATACACAAGAGGCGAGTGTAAAAAAACTATTGCAGCCTAAAGTAGGTGAAGGTGCTGTGATTGAGTCTGTTGCAAAGACACCGTTTGCAAATATTTTTGAAGTGAAGATTGGTGATGAACTCATTTATACCGACTCAGAAGCTAAGTTTATTTTCATTGGTCGTTTGATAGATGCACAATCATCGCGTGATTTGACGCAGGCACGCTTAGATGAAATGAATCGCATTAAATTTTCTGATTTGCCTTTAGATCTAGCGCTTAAGTCTGTAAAAGGTAATGGTAAGAGAGTGATTGCTGTGTTTGAAGATCCAAATTGTGGATACTGCAAACGGTTTCGTAAAACTATCAATGAAATGAAAGACATCACTGTTTATACTTTTATGTACAACATTTTGTCAGATGATTCACGAACTAAATCTAAGAATATTTGGTGTTCTGCCGACAAGCTAAAAGCTTGGGATGATTGGATGATCAATAATAAAACGCCAGCCGCAGCTGCAGAAACTTGTGCCACCACGCCGCATGAGAAAGTGCTGGAGTTAGGAAGAAAATTTAAAGTCACTGGCACACCTACTATTTTCTTCGCCGATGGTTCAAGAATACCAGGTGCGATTGATGCCAAGATGTTAGAAGCTAAACTAGCAGCAATAAAATAATTTCATCACTGATTACTAAATAAAATAACTTTGAACGGAGTATTTATGTTTCACGTAATTCTATTAAACAAAAATGAAGATGGCTCAACAAAAGCAGAATTTACCCAGTTGAATGATGCGCAGTTGCCTGAAGATGGTGATGTCACTGTTGCGGTTGATTACTCAACCATTAACTACAAAGATGGATTGGCTATCACTGGCAAGTCACCCGTAGTACGTAAATGGCCTATGGTGCCTGGTATTGATGGTGCGGGTGAAGTTATTGCATCGACCCATCCTGATTGGAAAGCCGGTGATGCGTTTATTCTCAATGGTTGGGGTGTAGGTGAAACGCACATGGGTTGTTTGGCAGAGCGTGCGAAATTAAAAGGCGATTGGTTAATTCCACGTCCACAAGGTATGTCATCACGTACAGCGATGGCGATAGGAACGGCGGGTTACACCGCAATGTTGAGTGTGATGGCTTTGGCAGAACAAGGTGTCACACCTGATAGCGGTGAAATATTAGTCACTGGTGCATCAGGTGGTGTGGGTAGCGTTGCAGTGGCATTGTTGGCTGCGCGAGGTTATCAAGTTGTTGCATCAACTGGTAAATTAGCTGAAGCAGATTATTTAAAATCCTTAGGCGCTAAAGAAGTGATTGACAGAGCGACTTTGTCAGAGCCAGGTAAGCCTTTACAAAAAGAGCGTTGGGCTGGTGTAGTTGATTCAGTCGGTTCACACACATTGGTGAATGCTGTGGCACAGACTCGTTACAGTGGTGTGGTCACTGCTTGTGGTTTAGCGCAAGGTATGGATTTCCCTGCATCAGTTGCTCCTTTCATTTTGCGTTCAGTGAAATTAATTGGCGTCGATAGTGTGATGGCGCCTAAGTCACGTCGTATCGCTGCTTGGGATTTATTAGCGAAAGAATTAAAAGCGGAGACTTTGGCGACAATTACGCAAGAAATCAAATTAGGTGATGCACTTGCTTGGGCGCCTAAGATTCTTGCAGGGCAGGTGCGTGGTCGTTTGGTTGTGAATGTAAAGGCTTAATGTGCGTTTAGGTCAGACTGACATTCATTATCAGATTCGCCCTCATGATCTGGCATTGCATTTGTTTGAGGTGACGCTGACTGTTGCGTCGCCTAACAAAGCAGGACAAGAATTTAGCTTGCCTGCATGGATACCAGGTAGTTACATGATTCGCGACTTTGCACGCAACATTGTGCAAATCAAAGCAGAGTCTAAAGGAAAGGCAGTCCGTTTAAAAAAATTGGATAAGCAAACATGGCGTGCTGCGCCATGTGAGCATGCTTTGACACTGCGCTATCAAGTTTATGCGTGGGATATGTCAGTGCGTTCTGCGCATCTCGATCAAACGCATGGCTTTTTTAATGGTAGTAGTGTTTTTTTGCGTGTTCATGATCAAGAATCATTGCCGCATGTGGTTGATATTCAGCGTCCACAAGGCGCTGCTTATGCAAAGTGGCGAGTTGCCACTGCGCTGCCTGAATTAAAAGCTAAGCGTTATGGCTTTGGATCGTATGTCGCAGAAAATTATGATGCCTTGATTGATCATCCCGTTGAAATGGGGACGTTCGAACTCATGCGTTTTAAAGCGCATGGTGTTGCACATGATTTTGTAGTGACAGGCAAAGTACCCAATCTGGATCAAACTCGACTTTGTGCTGATTTGAAAAAAATCTGTGAAGCGCAGATTGCTTTCTTTGAGCCAGTCACAAAGAAAGCGCCTGTCTCACGCTATGTATTTATGACGCAAGCCGTGGGTGATGGTTATGGTGGTTTAGAACATCGAGCATCAACTGCTTTAATTTGTTCGCGTTCAGATTTGCCGGTTAAAGGTCAAACTGAGATGAGCGAGGGTTATCGCGGATTTCTAGGCCTGTGCAGTCATGAATATTTTCATACTTGGAATGTAAAGCTTATTAAGCCAGCAGTGTTTGCGCCTTATGCTTTAGAGCGCGAAACTTATACGCCCCTATTGTGGTTGTTTGAAGGCTTTACCAGTTATTACGATGATTTGATCTTGTTAAGATCGGGTGTCATTGATGAAGCAGCGTATATGAAGCTGCTTGCTAAAACAGTCAATGGTGTGATGCGTGGTACTGGGCGTTTAAAGCAGAGCGTAGCGGAATCAAGTTTTGATGCGTGGACTAAATATTATCGTCAAGATGAAAATGCCACGAATGCGATTGTGAGTTATTACACCAAAGGCTCATTAGTTGCGTTAACGCTTGATCTCACGATTAGAACGGAAACTAAGGGAAGAAAATCACTTGATGATGTAATGCGTTTGCTGTGGCGTCGTTATGGTCGTGATTTTTATTCTATAGGTAGCAAATCAGGTCGCGGTTTAACGGAATCAGAACTGGAAGCAGTGTTTGATGAAGTGACTGGTTTACAGCTGAAATCAGTTTTTGATCGTGCAGTGCGTGGAACGAGAGACCTGCCGTTAGAAGAATTGTTAGCACAACTTAGTATTCATCTCGAAAATAAAAATGCTAATGCAAAACCAGCACTAGGCGTGCGAACCTCACGTGATGGTAGTGATTGTAAGTTGGCGGCTGTATATGAGGGTGGTGTGGCGCATCAAGCAGGATTATCTGCAGGTGATGTTTTGATTGCGATAGATGATTTACGTGTTACTGCATCCAATCTCGATACGCTATTAAAGCGTTATCGGAATGGCGACTCTTTACATATTCATGCATTTCGTCGCGATGAGTTAATGCAGTTTACTGCGCAGATTAAAGCCGATACGACGCCACAGTTTGTTTTAACTTCACAAGAGAAGCCGGTGGCTGGTGTGAGGTTAAGAAAAAGTTGGCTGCGTGGTCGTAAGTAATAAAATTTAGCCAAACAACCTTGCTAATTCCATTCCAGGATCGGGTGCGCGCATAAATGCTTCGCCCACTAAAAATGCGTGAACATCAGCGTCACGCATTTTTTTTACGTCATCAGGAGCGAGTATGGCGGATTCCGTGATGACCATTTTCTCAGGCGGTATGCGTGTTAGTAAATTCAGTGTGGTATCAAGCGTGGTTTCAAAGGTACGCAAATTGCGATTGTTAATACCTAACATGCTGGTTTTGAGTTTTAAAGCGGCATCAAGTTCATTTGCATCATGAACTTCAACCAGCACGCCCATGCCGAGCTCATGCGCGCAAGCTTCGAGTTCTACCATTAATCCGTGATCTAAAGCAGCAACGATGAGTAACACGCAGTCTGCTCCCCATGAGCGTGCTTGATAGATCTGATAAGGATCGATCATAAAATCTTTACGCAACGCGGGAATAGCGCATGCTGCACGCGCTTGTTTTAAATATTCAGGTGCGCCTTGAAAGAAATGTTCGTCAGTTAGTACAGATAAACATGCAGCACCATGCTGTGCATAAGATTGTGCAATTTCTGCAGGATGAAAATTTTCACGCAACACGCCTTTAGAAGGCGAGGCTTTCTTTATTTCAGCAATCACACCTGCCTGACCTGCTTGGATTTTGCTTCTTAATCCGCCTTCAAAGGAGCGTAATTGTGCACGTGCTTCTTTGTTGGTTTCTACTTCGCGTCTAAGGCTCGCTAGATCTTGATGTTTTTTTGCGGAAGCGACTTCATCGGCTTTTACATCAAGAATTTTTTTTAAGATATCGGACATGAAAATTACGCCTAATTATTTCGTTATGCTTTGTGTGAATTGCACAAACTGATCGAGTTTGCTGCGTGCAGCACCTGATGCGACGACTTCTTGCGCCATTGTGATGCCGTTTGCGATCGATGATGCAATGCCTGCTGCGTAGAGTGCTGTGCCAGAATTTAAAATTACGATATCTCGTGCAGGACAAGTTTTGTTGGTGAGCGCTTCTAGTATTTTTTCTTTAGATTCAGTGACATTGTTCACTTTGAGATTGCGGCTTGCGACCATTTGCAAACCAAAATCTTCAGGGTGTATATCGTACTCATGAATTTCATCATTGACTAATTCGCCCACCATGGTGGATGCGCCAAGTGAAACTTCATCCATGTTGTCACGCGCCCATACTACGACCGCATGTTTAGCGCCTAATTTTTGTAAGACGCGTGCTTGTATGCCCACTAGATCAGGATGAAACACGCCCATCATAATATTTGGTGCACTAGCTGGATTGGTTAGCGGACCCAAGATATTAAAAATAGTGCGCACGCCTAATTCTTTACGCACAGGTGCAGCATGTTTCATAGCTGCGTGATGGTTAGGTGCAAACATAAAGCCTATGCCGGTTGCTTGTATAGATTGCGCTACTTGATCTGGTTGGAGATTGATGTTGACGCCTAAAGCTTCCAACGCATCTGCACTGCCAGATGAAGAGGACACGCTACGACCGCCATGTTTGGCGACACGTGCACCTGCTGCTGCGGCTACAAACATGGAGGCAGTAGAGATATTGAAGGTGTTAGCGCCATCACCGCCTGTGCCAACAATGTCTAATAAGTTGTCACTGTTTTCTACGTTAACCTTGGCAGCAAATTCACGCATGACTTGAGCTGCTGCTGCGATTTCACCGACGGATTCTTTTTTTACACGCAGACCCATAGTCAGGGCAGCGATCATAACTGGAGACATTTCTCCGCCCATGATTTGTCGAAATAAATCTAGCATTTCATCATGGAAGATTTCACGATTTTCAATGCAGCGCAGTAGTGCTTGTTGAGGTGTGAGAGTCATAGCGCGGAGTTATGTTTCTAGAAAATTTTTCAATAAGGCGTGACCATGCTCTGACAGTATTGATTCAGGATGAAATTGCACGCCTTCGATGGCAAACTCTTTATGTCGCACTGCCATGATTTCACCATCCTCTGTCCAAGCAGTGACTTCTAAACAATCAGGTAGAGAAGAGCGTTCAATTGCCAGTGAGTGATAACGAATGACAGTGTAAGGATTAGGGATGTTTTTAAATACACCTAGTCCAGTATGTTGGATGACAGAGGTTTTGCCATGCATGACTTGCTGCGCACGAATAATTTTTCCACCAAATGCAGCACCTATACTTTGGTGTCCTAAACAAACACCTAATATGGGTAATTTTCCTGCGAAGTTTTTTAGCAAGGGCACAGATACACCTGCTTCATTTGGTGTGCATGGGCCTGGCGAGATACAAATGCGATCTGGTTTTAGTGCAGCGATTTTTTCTAGTGTGATTTCGTCGTTACGATAGGTGTGTACATCTTCACCGAGCTCGCCAAAGTATTGCACTAAGTTGTAAGTGAAGGAGTCGTAGTTGTCGATCATGAGTAGCATGTCAGATCTCCCCGTCCAAACCATCTTGCACTTGTTCTGCTGCTCTTAATACAGCGCGTGCTTTATTCTCAGTTTCTTGCCATTCCATTTCAGGTACGGAATCAGCAACGATGCCAGCAGCAGCTTGCGCGTACAGCATGCCGTCTTTGATGACGCCTGTGCGTATTGCAATTGCTAAATCCATTTCGCCGCCAAAGGATAAATACCCGCAAGCGCCACCGTAGATACCACGTTTAACGGGCTCTAAGGTATCAATGATTTCCATCGCACGTACTTTAGGTGCGCCGGATAGTGTGCCTGCAGGGAAGGTCGCGCGTAATACATCAAGGTTAGACATATTCGGTTTGAGTGTGCCTTCTACATTTGAGACGATGTGCTGTACATGAGAATATTTTTCAATCACAAATTTATCGGTGACTTTGACGCTACCAATTTCAGCAATGCGGCCGATGTCATTGCGTGCTAAATCAATCAACATCACATGTTCAGCAATTTCTTTAGGATCGGCGAGTAATTCTGTGGCAAGTTGAATATCGTGTTCGGCAGTACTGCCACGAGGACGTGTGCCTGCTAATGGGCGTATGGTGACTTTCTTGCCACCGTCTTTCACACTTTCATTGCGCACTAAAATTTCTGGTGAGCTGCCTACGATTTGCATATCACCGAAATTATAAAAATACATATACGGTGATGGATTAAGTGATCGTAATGCGCGGTAGAGTGATAAAGGAGAATCAACATAAGGCTTGCGTATGCGTTGACCTATTTGTACTTGCATTAAGTCACCCGCCATGATCAGTTCTTTGGCTTTAAGAACTGCAGCGAGATAGTTTGCTTTATCAAAATCGCGTATGGGTTCGGTTCTGACTGAACTCGAGGTTACAGGTGCATCGACTGCACGACGCAACATGGTACGTAAATCTGTTAATCGTTGACGTGCTTTTGCATACGCTTCTGGTTGCTGGGTATTGGCATACACAATGAGATAGAGCTTGCCGGAGAGATTGTCGATTACAGCGAGTTCTTCTGTTAACAAAAGCTGTATGTCTGGAAGCTGTAAATCATCTTTAGGTGCACTGTTTGCTAAGCGTGGTTCTATGCAGCGTACTGCATCGTAACCAAAGTAACCTGCAAGGCCGCCACAAAAACGCGGCAGGCCTGGTGTGAGGGCGACTTTGTAGCGCGATTGAAATTCAGCGATGAAATCGAGTGGATTACCATTGTGCTTTTCTATGATCTTGCCGTGCTCGACGACTTCGATGCGATTGCCATAGCTACGCAGCAGTGTAGTGGCAGGCAGACCAATAAAAGAATAGCGACCAAATCGCTCGCCACCCACAACCGATTCCAGCAAAAATGTATTTTTGCCAGCGTTTTGCGTTTGAGCGAGTTTAAGATAAAGGGTAAGCGGTGTTTCCAGATCCGCAAATGCTTCTGCTAAGAGTGGAATACGGTTATAGCCTTCTGCGGCTAGCGATTTGAATTCAAGTTCTGTCATGTTCCTCTCCGGGCCGCTATTGTAAATGAGCGGCGTGAGACTTATAAAAACCTGCGGGGATATTAAAAAAAGTTAACCCACAGACTGCGCAATATCAATCTCAGTGCGTCAGCCAGCGTCGCCATAGCCAGGCCTCAAAGGCACCTGGTGCAAGCAGCTTAGGTTTTTTAGTGAGGAACATGATGTTGAGAGTCAGACGGCAAGTCGATTGGCCGCAATAAATAACGAATCGACTATACCATCGGAATCAATCGACTGTACAGGCTGGCCGTGGTTATAGCCGTAAGGTACGGCAAAAACTTTACATCCTGCAGCACGGGCTGCTTGCGCATCATTCGAGGAATCGCCTATGGCTAAGACTTGAGCGGGATTTAATGAAAAATCACTACACACCGTGAGCATGGGCAGTGGATCTGGTTTTTTTCTGGAGAAGGAATCGCCACCATAGATCACTTCGAAATAATCATGGAGACCAGTTTTTTCTAACAAGGTGACAGCAAAGCGGTGCGGTTTGTTAGTTACGCACGCTAAGCGCAAACCCATTTCACGCATTTTATTTAAACCTTCAACCACACCATCATAAACATGACTGTGTTTACCATTGACGGTGAAGTAATGATGCTGATAGCGTTCTAACGCTAGATCAAAATGTTTTTTAGCAGTTTGTTCGTCTAAACCAACATGCAATATGTTTTGAATTAAGTGTTCCGAGCCTTTGCCAACAAACTCAATCACAGTCTCAATCGATAGCGGCGCCAAGTTAAATTCTTCACGCATGAGATTGATCGCTGCCTGAAAATCAGGTGCTGTATGCACCATGGTGCCATCAAGATCAATGATGACACCACGAATGTTGGTAAGTTGGGTTGAGTTTGTTAGCGTCATGCTGATGCAAGTTGCGTGCGCATTGCATCTATGACTGCTTTGTAATCAGGTTTGCCGAAAATTGCGGATCCTGCGACAAAGGTATCTGCACCTGCTTTTGCAACTGCAGCGATATTGTCTACTTTTACACCACCATCTACTTCTAGCATGATGTCGAAGCCAGAGGCATCAATCATTTTTCTCACAGCCGCAATTTTTTTCAGTGCTTCAGGAATAAAAGACTGACCGCCAAATCCTGGGTTAACCGACATGATGAGTATTAAATCGAGCTTATCCATTACGTGCTCTAGATAATGGAGCGGTGTTCCGGGGTTAAACACTAAACCTGCTTTACAGCCTTGATCACGTATGAGTTGCAGTGTGCGATCGATGTGTTCGGATGCCTCAGGATGAAAACTGATGATGTTTGCGCCTGCTTTTGCAAAATCTGGGATGATGCGGTCGACTGGTTTTACCATGAGATGAACGTCGATAGGCACTTGAACATGGGGACGAATCGCCTCACACACGAGAGGGCCAATTGTCAGATTGGGAACATAGTGGTTGTCCATAACGTCAAAGTGGATGATGTCAGCGCCTGCTTCGACCACGTTTCTGACTTCTTCTCCCAGTCTGGCAAAGTCTGCCGATAAGATACTGGGTGCGATTCGATAGTTTGTCATACTCGTGGTCTCCTGTTTTCTGATCGATAATTTTACCTTGACTGGTGATAAGTCTCTGTTGTTGTCTAGACTGCGCACATGAGAAGTCTAGTTAACGTTATCATCTACTTATGCATTTTTATCTGTGTCGACAGGGTTTGTGAATAGATTTAATCATTCCAAATTAATTTTCAATATAAAAAATTAAAATTAGGATCTGAAACACATGGCGGCTTATGAATTAACGGTAACGGTTCACACACAATATTTGGAAGATCAATCTGATCCGGATAATGCGCGATTTGTGTTCGCTTACTCAGTCACCATGAAAAATACAGGCACCGTTGCCGCACAAGTGATATCGCGTCATTGGGTGATCACGGATGCTAATGATCATGTTGAAGAAGTGCGAGGCTTGGGTGTAGTGGGTTATCAGCCTCTACTGCAGCCGGGTGAGCAATTTGAATATACCAGTGGTACCTCGCTTGTTACGCCGCAGGGTACGATGCATGGAGAATATTTTTGCGTCGCAGAAGATGGTGAGCAATTCGAGGCAAAAATTCCAGAGTTTGTGTTGTCACTTCCTCGCACATTGCATTAATCTTTATCTTTTGTTTCGTCCTCTTGACCTGAAAACATAGTCCACCAAACAATAAAAATAAGTGCCGATAATGCTAGTCCTGCTTCCAAAAATAGTAACCACATCGCAACCACCTTTTTCAATGAAACGCTTTAGTTTAACTGTTTTAAGTGCTGCACTTTTACTATTCATGGTGGCGTGTTCAGTTACTCCTGTTAAAAAATCTTTACCAGTCGAAAAAAAAGCAGAGGCTAAAGTCGAATCTAAGGTCGAAACTAAGACAGAACCTAAAATCGAAACCAAAGCAGAGACACTGCGCATCGTGAGTTTTGCCGATTTAGTTGGATGGGCTGAGGATGATCTACGACAGGCTTGGCCTGCATTTATCGCTTCTTGTGATGTGTTAAGTAAGCGCGCAGTGTGGAAAGAAGTTTGTGCATCTGCTGTGATGGTGAATGCTGAAGATGTGACTGAAGTGAGAAATTTTTTCGAAGGTCAATTTATTCCGCATGTCGTGAATAATGCGGATGGAAGTATGAGTGGCACTGTTACGGGATATTACGAACCATTGCTTAGAGGTTCAAGAACACGCAATGGGAAATATCAAATTCCTCTTCATCGTGTACCGGAAGATTTGCTAACGATAGATTTGTCATCGCTATATCCAGAATTAAAAAATATGCGTTTGCGTGGTCGTGTAGTAGGTAACAAAGTGGTTCCCTATTTTTCTCGCGCAGAAATCACGGATAAAAATTCTTTGGCTGGTAAAGAATTGGTTTGGGTAGATAGCGCAGTGGAGGCGTTCTTTTTACAAATACAAGGTTCGGGTCGTGTCTATTTGGAAGAAACGCAGGAAACAATTCGCGTGGCTTACGGTGATCAAAATGGTCATCCATATAAATCAATAGGACGTATTCTCGTTGAGCGCGGTGATTTAAAACTTGAACAAGCTTCTGCTCAAGGTATAGCAGCATGGGCTGCAGCAAATCCATCGCGTGTACAAGAATTATTGAATATGAATCCTAGCGTTGTTTTCTTTAAAGAAGAGAAGCTCACTGCTGCAAGCAAAGGACCGAAAGGAGCGTTGGGAGTGCCATTGACAACGCAGCGCTCGATAGCGATTGATCCGCAATTCATTCCACTTGGTGTGCCAGTCTTTTTATCTACTACTCAGCCCAACAGTGATGTGCCATTGAGACGACTCATGCTTGCTCAAGATACGGGCGGTGCAATTCGTGGTGCAGTACGAGCAGATTTTTTCTGGGGTTTTGGTGCTGATGCAGGAGAGCGCGCAGGAAAAATGAAACAAGTAGGATCGATGTGGGTGTTATTACCTAAGGCACTGGCTAAAACACCAAATCGCAATGAGGCCAATAAACCTTAAGGCGTATTCTGTTGAGCGGTTCTGAGGTTTTGTCGCGAGCTTTGTAATTGAACGTTATGTAAGTTGATGGTTTCATCTTTATTGGTTTGTCTTCCAATTAATGCATTCATCAGCGGATGCGCTTGGGCTTTAATCCAAGTATCTAAAGCGAGATCTAGCGTCGTTGCATGTAGTTTCAGCCATTCAGGCAATAGATAGCCTCCTATTCTGCGCCCTAAGGCGTAATCACCTTGCATGATTTTTGTATGCGCTGAATGCAAAGAGAGTAAAACGCGTGCATGTTGTTCAAGATGATGATGGAAGCCTGGATAGACAGAGCTTTCCATTACTTTTTGTTCTTGTGCGAATGCGTGTTCAGTCTCATCAACAAGAATACGAAACGCATCAATGACTGCAAAATTAGGCAGGTCTTGAATTTCTGCAGCAAGATGAAATAAGTTGCCATGTTTTTTATGGCAATAGGTTTCAAGGTTGCACATATTGCACTCCTTAACATTCAATTAGTGACTAGTTTGTAAAGAGTAGTCCTGATTCTGTGATTATGAAGTGAGGCTTGAAGCTTGGTTGAGCGCCATCAAACAAAGTATCAAAAATTTTAAAGTGAGAGTCACAGCGATCGCACGCTACAATCACAAACAGTAGATATAAAAATAGGAGAAATGCATGAATTACGAAAATATTTTGGTGGAGACAATAGGCAAGGTTGGCATTATTCGATTGAATAGGCCTAAAGCCTTGAATGCACTCAATGATCACATCATGGATGAATTGGGACATGCTGCTCTGGCATTTGATGCAGATGACAAAATTAGTTGCATAGTGCTAACTGGTAGTGAAAAAGCATTTGCTGCAGGCGCAGATATAGGTGCGATGGCTGAATACACTTATATGGATGTCTTTAAAGGTAATTACATTTCACGCAATTGGGAGCAGTTACGCAATGTACGTAAGCCTGTGATTGCTGCAGTTGCAGGTTATGCATTGGGTGGAGGCTGTGAGCTAGCGATGCTGTGCGATTTCATTATTGCAGCTGATAACGCAAAGTTTGGTCAACCTGAAATCAAATTAGGAATTATTCCGGGTGCAGGCGGTACGCAACGCTTACCCCGTGCTATCTCCAAAGCGAAAGCGATGGATATGTGTTTAACCTCACGCATGATGGATGCAGTCGAAGCAGAACGCTCTGGTTTGGTGTCGCGTGTGGTGCCGCTAGAAAAATTAATGGAAGAAGCACTTGCTGCTGCCAATATCATTGCAGCGATGTCATTACCTGTTGTGATGATGATAAAAGAATCAGTCAATCGTGCATATGAAACGACATTAAGTGAAGGTGTGCAGTATGAGCGTCGCTTATTTCATAGCACCTTCGCAACTGAAGATCAAAAAGAAGGGATGAAAGCTTTTACAGAGAAACGAGCTCCGATTTTTAAAAATCAATAAAGAAAAAAAGTTAATGTTTAATTATCAGATTGACATGTAAACGTTATTTTTTAATCTTTCACGCCCTTATATCTAATAATGATGCGGTTTGAGCTTAATAGAATGGTCGTATCGTTTGTTTTGCAAAAGACAGTTGACTCGAAATTTTAACTGCTGCATAATAGCTGGCTCTGCTGATGAATTGTGTGACTCAAGAGTTTGTTGAAGAACGGGTTGATTGGTGAAGAAAAAAAAGAAGTGATGTGCTTGACGAGTAGTTCAAATCAACGCATAATTCCGCTTCTTTGCTGTTTGCGAACACGACGCTTCAA
The DNA here is from genome assembly GCA_027486235.1 of Burkholderiaceae bacterium. Taxonomy (GTDB): domain Bacteria; phylum Pseudomonadota; class Gammaproteobacteria; order Burkholderiales; family Burkholderiaceae; genus Polynucleobacter; species Polynucleobacter hoetzingerianus. The sequence continues at coordinate 74 of JAIXPN010000035.1, read as the reverse complement.
AAACAGTGGCTGAGGTTTTAAACCTCGCTAAATTAAGTAGGTTCTTTAAAAATTAACAACCGATAAGTGTGGGC
>JAIXPN010000093.1 GCA_027486235.1 Burkholderiaceae bacterium | reverse complement strand
TTTATCGCGGTGTGTATCTACTACCCCCTGGCCATAACGGCATATGGTTTGAAAAAAATGGGCGTATCTGTACATAGCTGGCCCTTGAGTTCCTATCATAACAAGTCGTTTTATTCAATGAGAACCGATGCGCTGGATCGTTTCGGAACTAAATTAGAGAAGCGATTTACCAAGCCACAAATTCTGACCATGATGGAAAATGCTGGGCTAGAGCGCGTTCAATTCAGTCCGCGAACACCTTTTTGGTGTGCGGTAGGATTTAAAAAGTAAAATGTGTGGTTTTGCAGGCAGCCTTGGCTATAGCAAATGTGATGAAAACTCGTTACGCCGGATGGTCTCTACGCTATATCATCGGGGCCCCGATGACCAAGGCCTTTGGTTTGATCAAAGCGCAGCTATTGGTCTTGTCCATGCCCGACTTTCTATCCTTGATCTATCCACTGCCGGCCATCAACCAATGTCATCGGCATGCGGCCGGTATGTAATTGTCTTTAACGGTGAAATTTATAACCATCTAAAGCTGCGCGGTGAGCTTGAGCAGTCTGGTCAGGTACTTAATTGGCGTGGCCACTCGGACACTGAGACCTTATTGGCGGGCTTCCATGCTTGGGGAATTGAAGCCACTTTACAGAAATCGGTTGGCATGTTCGCGTTTGCGGTTTGGGACAAACAAACCCATACCCTTACGCTGGCGAGAGATCGTCTGGGTGAGAAACCGCTGTATTACGGCTGGCAGGACGATACCTTTCTCTTTGGATCTGAGCTAAAGGCGCTGAAGGCACATCCAGCTTTCCTTGCTGAGATTGATCGGGATGCCTTGGCAGCTTTCATGCGCTATAGCTTCATCCCGGCGCCACAGTCGATCTATCGAGGCATCCATAAGCTTTTGCCGGGCACGCTATTAAGCGTACGGGTGGATATGTATACCACCAGGTTGAAACCCGTGCCTTACTGGTCTTTACTGGGTGCGGCGCGGCAGAGCTTACAGGCTCCGTTTACTGGGTCTGATGCCGAGGCACTTCAGGAACTTGAAGCCAGGCTCTCTGAAGCAGTGGCGCTTCAGCAAATTTCCGATGTGCAGATCGGGGCTTTTTTGTCGGGCGGAATCGACTCTTCAACAATCGTTGCACTCATGCAGGCGCAGTCGACCCGTCCAATTAACACCTTCACAATCGGGTTTGAAGGCCTCCAGTTTAACGAGGCGGTTCATGCTCGGGCAGTGGCCCGACACCTTGGCACAGATCACACCGAGCTCTATATGACCCCGGAAGAGGCACGGGAGGTGATTCCGCAGCTTCCGATACTATACGACGAGCCCTTTGGTGACTCGTCCCAGATTCCGACCTTTCTCGTCAGCCAGTTGGCGCGGCGCAGCGTGACCGTAAGCCTGTCGGGCGATGCCGGGGATGAGTTGTTTGGGGGCTACAACCGCTATGCCTGGACGCGCAAGTTGCTCAAGGTTCCGCCACCGCTGCGCCGGATGCTGGCGGCTGGGCTCACGGCACTGAGTCCAGCCCAGTGGGATCGCATTTACTCGACCATGCAGCCTATGCTGCCAAGTTTGCTGAGGGTGCGAATGCCGGGGGACAAAGCTCACAAGCTGTCGCAAGTTTTGGAGGTGGATTCGGATGCTGCAATCTATCAGCGCTTGGTATCAACTTGGCCGAATCCGGATACGGTTGTGTTGGGCGGCCGGGACCCCATGAATCTGTCACATGCATGGGATGAATTGACCGATTTCAATGCCCTTGAATATCGTATGATGGCGCTCGACGCATTGACTTATTTGCCTGACGATATCCTCTGCAAGGTAGACCGCGCCGCGATGGGCGTGTCGCTCGAGACGCGGGTGCCCTTTCTCGATCATCGGGTTGTCGAATATGCTTGGCGGCTACCGCTTCACATGAAGATACGCAACGGGCAGGGTAAGTGGATTCTGCGGCAACTGCTCTACAAATATGTGCCGAAAGGACTAGTCGAGCGCCCAAAGATGGGTTTTGGCGTGCCGATTGATGTTTGGCTGCGCGGCCCGCTGCGCGAATGGGCCGAGGATCTGTTGAGCGAAGCACGCCTCAAGCGCGAGGGTTTTTTCAACCCTATGCCTATTCGGCAGAAGTGGGCCGAGCATCTTAGTGGGCAGCGCAACTGGCAATATCACCTGTGGAATGGGCTGATGTTTCAGGCGTGGCTGGAGAAACAGGTATGAGCCGAAAGAGTTGGATTCCCTGGTACGCAAAGATTGCCACAAAATTGGTGCTTTCTCGTCTGCCTGCAGGTTACAGCATGTGGCGCAAGCTAAATCTGTTTTCCCATGGCCGTATGCATAAGCCAGATTATGCCTATGGCGTTTTTCGGCAACACTTCGAGCGAAGCAATTTTTCACGAAAAGAGGGTGGGTTTATAGCGTTGGAAGTCGGACCGGGGGATTCCTTGTTCTCGGCTATTTTAGCTTCGGCGCACGGTGCAAGCGGGTGTTATCTGGTTGATACTGGCCCTTTTGCAACCGAGGATTTAACCGCTTACCGTGACATGGTGAAGTACCTTCGCTTGCAGAATCTACCTGTGTCTGTCATGGATAAGGTTTCCGATCTTGCGGGGTTGCTGAAGTCGTGCAATGCAGTCTATGGTACGCAAGGCTTGCGTTCGCTCCGCGAAATACCATCAGATAGCGTCGATTTCATTTGGTCACAAGCTGCTTTTGAGCATATTCGTCGGCACGAGTTTTTGGACACAATGCGGGAGTTGCGACGGGTATTACGCGCTGGCGGAGTTTGTTCTCATCGGATTGATCTGAAAGATCATTTGGACGGGGCGCTGAACAATATGCGTTTCCCTACTCGTTTGTGGGAGGCAGATTGGATGGCGCAATCAGGCTTCTATTCCAATCGTCTGCGTTATTCCGAGATGATTGCACTATTTTGTAAGGCTGGATTTGCAGTAGAAGTGGTTGCCACCAGCCGTTGGGTTAAAGTACCCACGCCGCATTGCTCGATGGCCAAAGAGTTTCGTGGTTTGAGCAATGAGGACCTATTGGTGAAGGAGTTTGATGTGTTGCTGAGACCGGCTTGAGAAACTTTACTTGCATCTTCTTTGGGATTCCGATTGATGTATGGCTGCGCGGGTCGCTGCGCGAGTGTGCCGAGGACCTGTTGCGCAAAACACACCTCAAGTGCGAGGGTTTCTTCAGCCCTGCGCCCATTCGTCGGAAATGGGCTGAGCATTTGTGTGGGCAGCGCAACTGGCAATATCACCTGTGGGATGTGTTGATGTTTCAGGCGCGGCTGGAGGCGAAGCCTTCATGATCCGGATACTTCTATTTGTGGTCAATGTGGACTGGTTTTTCTTGTCTCACCGCCTGCCAATCGCGCTGGAGGCCATGCGGCAGGGTTACCAGGTGCATATCGCCACGGGACTGACCGATAAGCTCGATGAGCTGCAACGTAAAGGTTTGGTGGTACACCCATTGGTACTGGATCGCAGCAGTGCGAGTTTGGGCAACGCATGGCGCACCATGGTGCAGTTGTTGCAGATATTTAGGGCCGTGCGGCCTGATGTGGTGCACTTGGTGACCATTAAGCCGGTGTTATTGGGCGGCTTGGTGGCGCGGCTTGCCGGAGTGCCGGCGGTGGTGGTGGCCGTGTCAGGTCTTGGGTTTGTTTTTGTGGCCAAGGGAGCTAAGGCTTCTGCAAGGCGCTGGTTGGTTGGCGGTTTATACCGTTTAGCACTGGGGCACTGCAATCTGAGGGTGATTTTTCAAAACCCCGATGACCGAGCCAGTTTGGCTAGGCTGGCACATTTACCAGACCACAAGGTGGCCATGATTCGGGGGTCTGGTGTTGACCTGACTCAATACGGCGTGATGCCGATGCCGCTAGGTATGCCGGTGGTTGTGCTGGCGGCGCGCTTGCTTGCAGATAAGGGAATATTGGAGTTTGTTCAGGCTGCTCGTCTGTTAAAGCAGCGCGGCTGCGAAGCCCGGTTCGTCTTGGTGGGTAAGGTGGATTTGGCTAACCCGACCAGCTTCACAGACGCTGAGGTATCAGTCTGGGTGCATGAAGGTGCGGTGGAGTGGTGGGGGCATCGCACAGATATGCCGCAAGTGTTGGCGACTGCGCAGGTGGTGGTGCTGCCTTCCTATTACGGCGAAGGCCTACCGAAAGTGCTGATTGAGGCGGCAGCATGCGGTCGAGTGGTAGTTACTACCGATCATCCCGGTTGCCGTGATGCCATTGACCCTGGCGTCACTGGCGTCTTGGTGCCGGTGCGCAATGCGGTGGCTTTGGCGGAAGCTATTGAGATCT
>JAIXPN010000067.1 GCA_027486235.1 Burkholderiaceae bacterium | reverse complement strand
GCTATCAACGCGAGATGGATCGTCTCGAGGCTAACCTTCCATTTTTAGCGTCGGTAGGCTCGGTCTCTCCTTACATTGGACTGTTTGGAACTGTTTGGGGAATCATGCACGCCTTTCGGGGATTGGCCAATGTGCAACAAGCGACTCTCGCTTCAGTAGCCCCCGGCATTGCAGAAGCATTGGTTGCAACTGCAATCGGTTTGTTTGCTGCCATACCAGCCGTAGTTGCCTATAACCGCAATGCGACTGATATTGATCGTCGCTCCATTCATTTTGAAACCTTCGTGGAAGAGGTCGCCAATATTCTTCAACGTCAGGGCAGTCGTCTCTAAAGCGCATGGCCGGTCGTTCCTCCCTACGCTCCTCTCGACGCCGAGCGATCTCCGATATCAATGTAGTGCCCTACATCGATGTGATGTTGGTGCTCTTAGTGATCTTTATGGTGACTGCACCCTTGGTTAATCCAGGGGTTGTTAATTTACCCACTGTTGGTGGTGCAAAAGTGCAAACTCTGCCCCCCATCTTTTTAACTATTGGTGCTGATGAAGTCATTACAGTGCGCAAAGAGGGTGAGTCAGCCCAAACCATTTCTAAATTAGAGCTGGGCGCTTTTGCTCGCTCCCAAGCAGAAAAATCAGCTGAGCAGCCAGTTGTTCTCGCAGCCGATAAATCCATCAAATACGAAGTGGTCATGGATGTCATGTCACGCCTAAAAGAAAACGGTGTGAAGCGTGTGGGCTTAGCAGTTCGCAGTCAATAGCAATGCCATGAGTACCGCTGCCCTCAACGCTTCTTGGCAATTTCATGCAGATCGTGAGCCTGGCACCAAAAAGGCGCTGACCCTTTCCTTAGTTGCGCACCTACTATTACTCGCCCTCTTAACCTTGGGCATCAGTTGGAAATCCAGTAGTCCGGCTGGTGTAGAGGTAGAGCTCTGGAACGCAAGTGTTCCAGTCTCAACGAATACACCAACACCAACCCTTGAGCTTAAACAAGAAGCAGCGGATATTGCGGTTAAGAAAACCAAAGTCAATCCTGAAAATACTAAAGAGGCGCCCAAGAAAGTCGAGTCCAAGCCAGAAAAAAAGGTGGAAGTAAAACCGCCTGAGAAAAAAATAGACCCTAAAGAAGAGGCTGCAAAAAAAGCTGCGGCAGCCGCTGAGAAGGCTCGTGCCGATCAGCTTGCTCGCCTAAAAGCAGCTGCAGGTGCCGAAGGCGGTAGTGGTGGTAAGGTCGGCGATGGCGTCGGTGCAGGCGGTAACGCTCCTCCGGGCTATGCGGATAAAGTCCGCAAGAAAATCAAACCGCTCATCATCTTTAATGCCGAGACTGTATCCGGAAACCCAGCGGTCGTGGTCTTACTTGATCTGGCACCCGATGGCATGATCCTCAAACGGACCGTGATCACAGCGAGCTCAGATCCAGCTTGGGACCGGGCAGTTCTTCTCGCCATCGAGCGTGCGGAGAGCCTACCGCGCGATGAAAATGGCAAGATCCCCATGCGCCAGATCAAATTAACCTTTAAACCCAAGGATTAAACCCTTCATGGCGCGAAGGACATAAAATAGCGTCATGGTAAAAAACCGATTCCGCTGGTTCTATCTTGGGCTTATTGCCCTTGCCTTTGCCATACCAAGCGCTCACGCACAAATGAATATTGAGATTAAGGGAGTTGGTCAATCTCTATATCCAATTGCAGTCTCTCGTTTTAAAGACGAAAACAAATTACCCGTGAGCATCACCGACGTTGTCCGACAAAACCTCACTCGCAGTGGCTACTTCAAAAATACTGAGGTTGGCAACGGCGTTGAGGATGATCAGGTCATTCCGAATTTCAAGACATGGGGATCGCGTGGCGCTGATGCGCTCGCAGTAGGTTCTGTCACTGAAAAATCACCGGGTCAATATGAGATTAGGTATCGCTTGTATGACATTCGCAAGGGGGAGAGTCTCAACGGTTTGATTGTTGCAGCTAGCGTCGATAACCTTCGTCTCGCCGCCCACCGCATCTCAGATGACATCATCTTTAAACTTCTCGGTGAGAAAGGCGTGTTCTCCACTCGTCTCTCCTATGTGATTAAAGAAGGTAAGCGCTTTCGCTTAGTGATCTCCGATGCCGATGGCCAAAACATCCGCAATGCCCTTAATAGTAGCGAGCCAATTATTTCTGCGGCATGGTCACCGGATGGTCAAAAGATTGCCTATGTATCGTTTGAAGATCGCAAGCCTGTTGTCTATGTGCATGAACTGGCCTCTGGGCGTCGCATCGTCTTATCCAATTCCAAAGGCAATAACAGCGCACCCTCTTGGGCACCGGACGGTAAATCACTAGCGGTATCACTGTCCAAAGACGGTAATACTCAAATTTATCGTGTCAATGCCGATGGCAGCAATTTACGGCGCCTTACTCAAGGTAGCACCATTGATACCGAGCCACAGTTTTCTCCCGATGGAAAGTTCATTTACTTCACCAGCGATCGTGGCGGCAATCCACAAATTTATCGAATGAGTGCTGAGGGTGAGCGAGGAGAGCCTGCAAGACGAATTAGCTTTAAGCAACCCTATGCCACTTCAGCGCGCATCTCTCCAGATGGCAAATACCTGGCTTATATTGCTGGTGTTGGTGGCGGATTCAAACTCTATTTAATGAACCTACTCACTGGCGAGACTAACGCCATGACAGATACAAGCTTTGATGAGTCTCCTAGTTTTGCTGCTAATGGCCGCTATATTCTCTATGCCACACAAGTCGGCGGAAAAAAGGTTTTGGCAGCTGTGTCCGTAGATGGTTATGTAAAGCAAATCTTGAGTATCCCTGGATCGGATGTGCGTCAGCCCTCCTGGGGCCCATTCATGGATCAATAGTTATGAAGATGCTTCCAATCAAAGGGCATAATGTCTAGTATTACTTTCTAGATTAATCCTTTTAAAAGAAGTAAGAAAAATCCATTTACTTGAGGGAGAGAAAATGAAAATCACATCACCCCAGCGTCGTTTAGCCCTTGCCAGTATTCTTGGTGCAGTAGGTTTCTTGAGTGCTTGCTCATCTGGCGTCAAATTAGATGATCTAAGCACGGTCAAGGCAGGTGGTGATAGCAGTAACTTTGCATCCCAACCCTGGAATGACCCCAAGAGCCCTCTTTTTCAACGTAGTGTTTACTTTGATTTCGATGAGTTCACCATTAAACCTCAATATCAAAATATGTTGCAAGCTGGCGCCGCATTCCTCAAACAAAACCCTCAGCAAAAGATCATGATCCAGGGCAATACCGATGATCGTGGCACAGCTGAATACAACTTAGCTTTAGGTCAACGTCGCTCCGATGCTGTACGTAGAGCATTGGCCGCTCTGGGCGTACCTGACAGCCAAATGGAGGCTGTTAGTCTTGGTAAAGAAAAACCCAAAGCGGAGGGTAATAATGAAGCTGCGTGGGCTGAAAACCGCCGAGCCGACATTATCTACCTGACAAAGTAAACAAGCAAAGCAATCCTCGTGATCCTAAGATTAGCCTCCCTTTTTGCATTTGGTGCACTATCACTGCTATCCCAGAACACGTGGGCTATTTTTTCAGATGATGAGGCCCGCAAGGCAATCCTTGAATTACGCAAGTCGGTTAGCGCATCACAAGCCGCTATTTTGGATCTTCAAAATCAGATCGATAAACTGAAATCGGAGAATGCCCAGTTGCGAGGTCAAATTGAAACTCTGCAAAAGCAAAGTGATGATCTCAGCAATAATCAAAAAACCTACTACCAAGACCTCGATGCACGGCTTGGGCGCTTTGAGCCTCAAAATGTTGAGATAGAGGGCGTTACCGGAGTGGTTCAGCCTGGTGAAAAAGCAGCCTATGATGACGCACTTAAGTCCTTTCAAGCGGGACAACTCAAAAAAGCAGATGCTGATTTCACAAGCTTTATCCGTAAGTACCCTGCTAGCCCCTACTTACCACTAGCACTACTGTGGTCTGGCAATACAAAATACGCCTTGAAAGATTACAACGGCGCCATCACTCAACTGCAAGGTCTTATCAGCCGCTATCCTGGCCACCAGCGTGTTCCTGCAGCCATGCTGACCATGGCTAATGCAAACCTTGAGTCTGGTAAAAAAGCGGTGGCCAAGAAGTTACTCACCGATCTCATTGCTAAATATCCTGACTCAGAAGCGGCAAAAGAAGCAAAGCCTATTTTGGCGAATATTAAGTAAATTCGAGCTGTAATCGATTGCCGCTTTCACCGTGAATCAATCCCTGCCTTCTACTTTTCAGTTCAGCGGGCCACGCACTAAAAATGCGCCGGCGGTTGTCCTGTTCTCAGGTGGGCTTGATTCCACCACAATACTCACCCTTGCTAAACAGCTGGGCTATCGCTGTTATGCACTCTCTGTGCACTATGGGCAAAAGCATTCTTCAGAACTCGAGGCCGCTAAGCAAATTGCCAACTCACTTGGAGTAGAGCGGCATGAAATCATTCACCTGGATCTTCCTCGCTTTGGAGGATCTGCTCTAACCGATCATTCTTTGCATATTCCGACAAGCAATGACCGCACTAATTTAAGTAGCAAGGAAGTGGCTATTCCAATTACTTATGTGCCGGCACGCAATACCATCATGCTGTCGCTTGCGCTTGCTTGGGCTGAATCCCTTTCGAGTCTAGACATCTTCTACGGTGCTAATGCCGTCGATTACTCCGGCTATCCTGACTGTCGCCCAGAATATGTGCGCTCCTTTGAAACGATGGCCAACCTGGCAACGAAAGCTGGAGTTGAATCACTTGATCCACAAAATCGCTTTCGTATTCATGCTCCCATTATTCAAATGAGTAAAGCACAAATCATTCAACTAGGTTTGCAGATGGGAATTGACTACAGCCAAACGGTCTCTTGCTACCAAGCCAATCCGCAAGGTCATGCGTGCGGCATCTGCGAGTCTTGCCAGCTTCGTAAAGCCGGATTTGCCGAGGCTGGGGTTGCTGATCCAACCCAGTACCACCTTAACGCTTAGTCTATTCTTAGTCTTTGCCTAACATTCGCGCTACATAGCGCGCAATGAGATCAATCTCTAAGTTCACAGGATCGCCTGCTTTTAGTTGTCCTAAAGTAGTTTGTGCAAGCGTATGGGGGATGATATTGATCTCAATAGGACACTCCGGTAGATCTTTAGATCCAGCCTGATTGACAGTTAAAGACACGCCGTTCACCACCACAGAGCCTTTATAGGCTAGATAGGGGGCAAGAGATTGAGGGGCTGAAATGACGAGCTTCCATGAGCCATAGGGATCGTGATCGACTGGTTTAAATTCAGAGACTTTGCCAACTCCATCGACATGGCCACTCACCAAATGGCCTCCTAGGCGATCATTAAAGCGCAGGGCCTTTTCTAAATTGACCTTCGAGAGTCTATCAAGGCCTACTGTTTTACTAATTGATTCTTTAGAAACATCACACTCAAATTGATTCTGATCAAATGTAGTGACGGTCATACAGGCACCTTGAATGGCAATGCTATCGCCGATCACAACATCATCCAGATAGTTAGCAGGGGTTGAGACCAGCAAATGAAAACCATCCCCTTTGGGCACAACTTGGGTAATCTCACCAATCGCTGTAATGATTCCAGTAAACATGAAGAAACTATAGCAGTGTTATTCGTTAGATGGCTTGAGTATTGCCCGAATACGTAGATCCTTACCAATAAGCGTGTGATCGATGATGGTCCAATCTTGACGATCGGCCAATTGATCAAGACTAATATTAGCCATGCCCAAGCCCTCCCCCAAAAAACAGGGGGCTTGATAAATTAATAACTCATCAACGCAATGCTCACGAATAAGTGAGCCGTTTAATTTAAAACCAGCCTCGACATGAACTTCGTTAATCTCTCGCTCATTAGCCAAATACGAAAACAATTTTGGTAAATCTACTTTACCTTTCGGGTTTGGAAGCTCCAGTATCTGAATTCCTCTCTCTTGCAGAGCGCCCTGCATCGCATGCAAATGCTTGGGCTCCGGTTTAGCACACACCAGCAATACATTAGGATCTTTTAGCACCTTTGCATTCAGTGGAGTCTCCAAATGAGAATCAACGATCACACGCAGTGGTTGGCGCTCGGTAACAACATCACGCACTGTTAGCTGCGGATCATCCTCTCGGATAGTTCCACCTCCGGACAAAATAGCGCACGCCTGGGCCCTCCAGTGATGGCCATCAGCCCGTGCTGCAGGGCCTGTAATCCATTGACTTTGGCCATTTGCTAATGCAGTCCTACCATCAAAACTGGCTGCTATCTTCATGCGCACAAAGGGCAATCCTTGGGTCATGCGTTTTATGAAACCAGGATTGAGCGCAGCGGACTCTTTGGCCAATAAACCGACTTCGACGTGGATGCCCAATTTTTGTAGTCGTGCAATCCCTTGCCCCGCAACCTTTGGATTCGGATCTTGCATGGCGATCATCACTCTGGCCGGCCTAATCGCCTCGAGTGCATCACAGCAGGGTGGCGTCCTACCTGTGTGCGAGCATGGCTCTAGGCTCACATAGACCGTGCTCCCCTGCAAATCAGAGTCACTGGCGCCTAAGCGTCGCGCGTTAGCAATTGCCTCGATTTCAGCATGATGACCACCAACGCGTTGTGTAAAGCCTTGCCCTAAGATTTTCTCTCCCTTGCTAATGACACAACCTACGCGCGGATTGGGATTAGATAAGTACAAAGCCTTACTTGCCTCTTCGAGAGCAAGGGACATCATGCGGTAATCAAAGGAGGTAAATTCGGTCATCCCTCTATTAAACCCGATTTAGTGAACTTCTTTACGCTTAACATGAAGAGGCTTTATCTGGGGATGAGGCATTTGGATCACAAATACGCCAGCGCCCACTGGCTGCCAAAATAATATGGCGTTGTACATTACGAGCTTTTGTATGGGAGAGAATTAAACGATTAGCCACAAAACCCCCATGCTTTGTTTTGGCTGCGCCAGCTGGATTAAAAATAATCTGCATTGCATTAGTATGCGGATCCCGAAAACGATGGGCATCAATCTGTATCTCAGCGGGTAACTCATACCGGGCTAATACGGTATTTTCCATTTGATTGGCTGGGGTGGAGGCTAAGGTCTTAATTTGCCAACCCAGATCCCAGGCATCCCTCGCCTCCCTAAGGGGTCGTATTGCCACATGTACCCCGCTATAGAGTGCGTATTGCCGCGCAAATTGAGCATGCCGAATAAACTGTCTGCCAGCATGCTCTAGCTCACGCCCATAGTATTGGGATTGCATCAGGGGCAAACTCATCATGAGCATCACACCTAATAAGGCAATTACTGCTAATAGCTCCATGAGAGTAAAGCCGCATTGCTTAGATCTAAACCGATAAGACACTTTGTTTCGGCTCACACTAGTCATGGAGTTGTTGCCAATTGAGTCGCGTCATAGTCCCGTTACGATGATCCACAATCAATGTGCTTGCAATACGAATATGATCTCCTGCCCTAATGTGATACAGATACTTTTGCTGCAAAGTTTCTTTTTTTGAGCCGCCTCTTGACGCAACTGGGCCAATAGTCTCAATTTCACATTTCTGAATTGGGCTCTGCTGCTTTGGTTTAGATGTTATCGAGTGCTGCAGAGTTTTTGATTGAGTCAAATCGAATGGGTGAGAATCGAGCAGACTTTGCTCACATGCCAGCAAAGTATGCTCAGCCTTCTGAAAACTCTCCAAATAGGTCTGTTGGATGGCAGTGCTTTTTATGTCCAGTGCTAAATAATGCTCAAGCTGGACAATGGCCCATGTGAGATACATCAAAATGCTCATTACCCACAGCATAATCATTGCTAAAGCCTAAATATGTCTGGGAGCAACCCAGCGGACCTGCTCAATCAGGGTATTTGACCTAGCGGCCTGGGATTTGGGCTGCACTGCAAGGCTAATCTTAATTAATCCAGTAGGAGCTTTAGGGTTGAGTCCATTGGTATCGATTGCATAAGGATTGACCCAATTAATATGAAGGTACTGCACCTGATTGAGAAGCTCTGCTTGGTGCAAACGACCTTGGCGATCGAGGCTCTGGCAAATCAGAATGGCGCTACGTGGATCATTACGACTGCGCTCAAGGTAAAAGTGTTGATAAGTTTTTTGCCCACGGGTACGCTCCTGGGAAAGAAGATTGCCCATACAGTCGTATGCTAAAGACTTAGGCAACTCTTGCATCAACTCGATTGCAGCTGATCCCCGAAATAAACCACCCTGCTTGATCTGAATATCACTCTCATTCTTAGAATTCAGGCTTGTACGATAGCCTGCCTCACGGATAGATCTTGTAAGTAGTTCCATAGTTCGATTGATATTCTGCTGCAAGAGAATGTCCTGTTCAATCTCCTCTTGTTTCAGCATGATGTCACTGAGCAATTTTAGTGGTGGATAGATCATCACCACGCCAAGAGTAAGTGCAGTGATACAGGACAAGAGAGTCATTGCGATGCTTTCTTCAGCCGTTCCTGCGCAATCTGAATCTCAGATTGATTTGCAAATTCAAGCAAACGAGCGTGTGCTTTTTGTAGCTTTATTTGCTTGGCTACTAAATTTGTATAAATGTTATGCAAGGTCGTGACACTTCCTGCCAATATAGTCATGGCAATTAATAGCTCAAAAAGTACAAAGCCTTTCGCATTCTGAGTCCTGGACATTTTCATCATTACGGCGGTGATTTATCTGACTTGACGGAAGTGGATATTGCCATTCATCTGGCTATTGTTGTGAACACCTCTATGCAGGCTTTACGGAAACTTCTGCTGTATTACCCTACAAAGCAGCCTAAGGGCTTAAAATAGCGATCTATCAAGAATCCAAGCAGATATGTCAAACCCTCCATCCATCGCTATCAGTCCTGTTCAAGAGATCGTTGCCGAGCTTCGTGCTGGCAAGATGATCATCTTGGTAGATGAAGAGGATCGGGAAAATGAGGGCGATTTGGTCTTAGCGGCTGATCACGTCAGCGCTGAGGCAATTAATTTCATGGCAAAGTATGGCCGCGGCTTAATTTGCCTCACCCTGACCAAAGAGCGCTGCCAACAGCTCAACCTGCCCTTAATGGTTCGTGAGAACGGCACAGCACTTGGCACAAATTTCACGGTTTCCATTGAGGCGGCATCTGGGGTAACAACCGGCATCTCTGCGGCAGATCGGGCCCGCACTATTCAAGCAGCGGTGGCAGTCAATGCTAAACCAAATGATCTAGTCCAGCCAGGCCATGTATTTCCATTGATGGCGCAACCAGGCGGCGTTTTAATCCGCTCTGGTCATACCGAGGCTGGTTGTGATTTAGCGAGTCTAGCCGGTTGTTCTCCAACGTCCGTCATTTGCGAAATCATGAAAGACGATGGCAGCATGGCCCGTCTGCCCGATCTCATTGAGTTTGCCAAGACACATCACCTTAAGATCGGTACCATCTCTGATCTGATTCGGTATCGCAGTCAAACAGAAAGCATTGTGATTCGTGAGGCGGAGCGCGAATTTATGAGCCCCTGGGGCAAATTTAAGGGGGTGGTCTATCGCGATACTCCAAGCAACTGCCTGCATCTGGCGCTGATCAAAGGTCAACCAAACCAGCATGAAGAAACGGTAGTCCGAGTTCATGAGCCTGTGACCATTTTGGATCTTTTCGAAACGGAGGGCTCAACGCATTCCTGGCCACTCAGCAAAGCCCTCGAGACTATTGCGGAGTCTCATTGTGGAGTTGCTGTGCTCCTTAATGCGGCTGGCGTAGCAGCTCCTAGTGAGCTGAAATGGTTAAATCAATTTGAGCAACTCTGTCAACAAACCGCGCATTCTCTCGCTGGGGATGGATCGACTCAGCCTAAATCGAGCATTGAACGTAAAACAGATTTTCGCAGCTACGGTATCGGGGCACAAATCTTAAAAGATTTAAATGTTCAAAAGATGAGGCTTCTAGCGAATTCAGCCCGAGTGCCTAGCCTTTCTGGCTATAAACTGGAAATCACAGGGAACATTCCCTACTCTGCCAACCACTCATAAGGAGCCATCCATGAATGACATTGATGTTTTCGAGGCAGATTTGAATGGGCAAGATCTACGGATTGCCATTGTGCAAGCTCGCTTTAATGAAGAGCACTGTAGAGCCTTATCAGAAGCCTGCATTAGTGAATTACTCACTCTAGGTGTTGCGCATAACGATATACAGTTAGTAACCGTACCTGGGGCACTTGAAATTCCCTTTGCCCTAGCGCAACTTGCAAAAACAGAAGAGTTTGATGCCCTCATTGCCTTAGGTGCTGTTATTCGTGGTGAAACCTATCACTTTGAACTGGTGTCTAACGAATCCGCCAGCGGCATTACTCGAATCTCTCTGGATGCAGAAATACCAATTGCTAATGGCATTCTCACTTGCGATACCGATGAACAAGCTGCTGCCCGGACCCAAGAAAAGGGGCGTGATTGTGCGCGCGCGGCGGTTGAGATGGCAAATCTTGCTCTGGCTCTTACCCCCGATATTGATATTCAGTCTGAATAAGATCGATGACGAACACGATGACAAATAGCGTGGCACATAAACGCTCCTTAACTCCGCGACGCCGGGCTAGGGAATATGCTCTCCAGGGGATCTATCAATGTCTAGTTCTCAAAACAGCAGGTGAACTATCTGAGCTTCCTATTGCCTTGAGTGCCGTCACTAAACAACTGAGCGAAGATCCGGCCTTTAAAAAATGTCAGCTTGATTTGTTTAAGGGGATCTTTGAGGGAGTCATGCATCGTAACCAAGAGCTGGATGCACTAATTACCCCAGAACTGGATCGGCCTATTGCCGAACTCTCCCCCGTTGAGCATGCCGCTATTTTGATTGGCGCTTACGAATTAGCTGCTGATTTATCAGTGCCCTATAAAGTTGCCATCAACGAAGCGGTCGAGTTAGCGAAAACCTATGGTGGCACAGATGGTCATAAATACGTAAATGGGATACTTGACCAACTTGCCCAGAAATTGCGGCAAGCTGAAGTTAATGCCTAGGCATTAACCTAGGCCTTAGACGCTACTGCTTAGTCGGCGCACGATGCTGCGCAGCTCTTCTCTCTCGGAGAAAACTTTGTCAGTGTAGGTATTAAGACCGCTAGCAGCATTTGGCGCCCCTAAATAGTTCTTCAAGCCCGCCTCTAGGGATCCAGCCTTCGCGATACAAGCTTTGAGTATCAAAGCACCGACCCGAATATTGGCCTCAGGAATAAATGCTGCCAAGGGCCCACCATAAGGCTCAAATTTTTCTTGATGGACATGAGTGCGAACTTGCATTAAACCTTGTGCGCCAGCACGACTCTCGGCACGCGGATTAAAACTCGACTCGGTCGCCATCACGGCCAAAATGAGCGTGGGATCTAAGTTAACCTCTTTACCAACTGTAATCGCCTGCGCAACATAATGAGCAATATCGTCGGGTGATAACTGGAACTTCTTTGCCAAATGATTAGTAACCGCCTTACGCTCGGCTTCAGTGCGCAAAATACTGCGATCAATTGCAGAGTGGTCAATCAAGTGCGATGGGATTAACGAAGCTTGATTGGCAATCGATGGAACATCTCTAGCTCCAGAGCCCAACAATTTCAATTGATTTGCCGATTCATCGGCAGTTAATATTTCGGCGCTATCGGTACCTAAAATTAAAGCCCGCGCTTCCGCTGGAACCAGGTAGTGTGCAAGATCAAATACTCCTGCGCCAGTCTTTGGTCCAATCAACCAAATTGCCAAAATAGCTGCTACAAAAACAGCAAGCATGGCTTGACCTGACTTAGCCAGCAATGCAAAAAGCGCATGCTTGCGCAGATCAAAAGCCTGAAATTTATCGAGTAAGTATTGACTCATCATTGGGGTCGCGCTGGTCTATTCAATGGGTACTAAACGAAGGCACTCATTTATATTGCAGCGCAACATTTGTTAAACATGTGGCATGTTAGGAAGCTCTATATAACCTGTCAAGCATAAAGAATTTTGGTTTAATTACTTTTATATGCAGTAATCCGTTATTACCCTAATATGATGCAGTGCTAACAATTTAATATTGAATTAAATCAGTTACTTAAAAAAGTTAGTCCATACTTATTCCTCATCATGAAAAAATCGATTTTTCAATGATTTTTTTCATTATTTGAAACAACGAATGTCCAATCAAAACTACCTATAGGCTGTCAATCAAAATTGACCTACTACAGCTAGTGTTTAAACCCGTTCTTGATTGGCCACAAGGGTAATAAACAAAGAGCAATTGGATTCAGGGTTAGTTCAACTATTTTCAACCGCAGGTGGTCCAAAAGAGGAGGCGTTACACTTGAACTGGTAATTTCTAATCATAAAAAATCCAACGAAAACCATTTAGCCATGAACGCCCCTGAATCAATAGCCAACATCACCAAGCTTCTGAAAAATCCCTCCTTGTTTAAGGAAGACGCCTTAATTAACGGTCAATGGGTTAAGGCCTCTGCAAATCTGCGCTTTAGTGTCCGCAACCCAGCAACTGGCCAAAACATCGCCATGGTAGCCAATCTGAATGCCGCAGATACTCACGAAGCGATAGAGGCTGCTGATATCGCCCTACCCGCTTGGCGGGGCAAAGTGGCCAAAGAACGGGCTGCCATTATGCGTAAATGGTTTGAATTAATTCTGGCCAACGCTGATGATCTGGCAACCCTAATGACCTTGGAGCAAGGCAAACCCCTGGTTGAGGCAAAAGGGGAAGTGATCTATGGAGCCTCCTTCGTCGAATGGTTTGCCGAAGAGGCGAAACGAGTGATGGGTGCAATTCCCGCAAGCACCTGGGGTGACAAACGCACCATCGTCCTCAAACAAGCAATCGGAGTTTGCGTGGCAATTACTCCATGGAACTTTCCGATTGCAATGATTACTCGCAAAATTGCTCCGGCCATGGCAGCGGGTTGCACGATCGTGATTAAACCAGCAGAGCAAACACCGCTATCGGCTTTAGCAATCGCCCATTTAGCGCAAGAAGCTGGGGTACCGGATGGAGTCATAAACATCGTCACCGCAGACTCCGAGCAATCGATTGCAGTTGGTAAAGTGCTTTGCGAGTCCCCAATTGTGCGTCACTTATCGTTTACGGGATCGACGGAAGTCGGCCGAATCCTGATGGCACAATGTGCTCCAACCATCAAGAAGCTAGCCCTAGAACTTGGCGGTCACGCGCCGTTCATCGTGTTTGATGATGCCGATATCGATGCTGCAGTAGCCGGAGCGATGGTCTCAAAATATCGCAATGCAGGGCAAACCTGCGTATGCGCCAATCGTTTTTATGTCCACAAAAAAGTCCACGATGTATTTGTGGAGAAGCTGGCCGCAGCAACCAAAGCTATCAAGATTGGTAATGGTCTCGAGCAAGGGGTATCGCAAGGCCCGCTCATTGACCAACAAGCAATAGAGAAAGTGGAGCGTCATGTTGCTGATGCCATCAGCAAGGGCGCTCGATTGGTTGTTGGCGGCAAGCGCTCCAGCCTTGGCGGCACCTACTATGAACCTACTGTTTTGGCGGGCGTTAACAACTCGATGCTTATTACTGTTGAAGAGACCTTTGGGCCCGTGGCGCCAGTGATCCCATTTGAAAGTGATGCAGATGTCGTGAAACTCGCTAACAGTAGTCAATTTGGCTTGGCATCCTACTTTTACAGCAGAGATATTGGTCGAATTTGGAAGGTTGCTGAGGCCCTAGAGTTTGGCATGGTGGGCGTTAATACAGGCCTTATCTCAAACGAGGTGGCTCCATTTGGTGGAGTTAAGCAATCCGGCCTAGGCCGCGAAGGCAGCTCTTGGGGAATGGATGAGTATCTCGAAATGAAATACGTTTGTATCGGGCTCTAAGCGGACTAGATCTTTTTATAAAGCAAATCCCAAACCCCATGCCCAAGTTTAAGACCGCGGTTCTCAAACTTTGTAATGGGGCGATAACTCGGTCTCTCAACATAAGCAGGATGGCGCCCGGATAGCTGATCCTCCTTAAAGAGAATCCCACCAATCTCTTGATCGGAACCAGTTAATTCAATTGCCTGCAACAAAACTGATTGCTCGGAGCAATTTTCAAGATCGGGGTGTTGATTCAAGACCAGAAGCATTTGCTCGGCATAGTTCTGCCAATCCGTTGCCAGATGAATATATCCACCAACTTTTAGTCGAGAAACTAATAGCTCGACAAAATCTTTTTGGATTAAGCGCCTTTTGTGGTGACGCTTTTTATGCCAAGGATCTGGAAAGAATATATGCACTCCATCTAAAGAGCCTTTAGCAATCATCTGCTCTAGAACTTCAACAGCATCATGCTGAATGAGCCGTAGATTGCTTAACTGTAATTCACCGATTTTCTTGAGTAATGCCCCCACTCCAGGCTCATGCACTTCAATACCCAGAAACAAGTCCTCAGGACGAATCTGCGCAATCTGCGCTGTTGATTCACCCATACCAAAACCAATTTCCAGAATGTGTTTTTCAATTCCTGATTTTTGATCCAAAGAATAAACAGACCAATCAAAAGGAGCCTGTTGAAATGGAATCAAAAATTTGGGGGCCAGCTCATTCATTGCTCTTGACTGAGCGCTCGTCGTTCTCCCCGCTCTACGAACAAACGAACGGATCTTGCGGACCCCACCCTCAAAGGGCTTAGAGCTATCCATTATGGGAAGAATTATTGAATCAATCTCTTAAAGTACGCAATTGTCTCTTTCAAGCCATCCTCCAATTTCACCTTAGGCTCCCAGGCGAGCTTAGCTTTAGCCAGCTCAATATTGGGTTGACGTTGCTTTGGATCATCCGATGGTAATGATTGATAGACAATTTTTGATTTACTGCCAGACAATTGCAGAACTAGTTCTGCCAACTGCAACATCGTGAACTCCCCTGGGTTACCAATATTGACTGGGCCCGTAAAGCCCTCCTCAGAGTTCATCATTCTGACCATCGCATCGATGAGGTCATCCACATAACAAAAGCTTCGCGTTTGCGAGCCATCACCATAAATAGTAATGTCTTTACCTTGTAAGGCCTGCACAATAAAATTACTCACAACCCGACCATCATTGGGATGCATTCGTGGTCCATATGTATTAAAAATACGAACAACTTTAATGTCGGTCTGATGCTGACGGTGATAATCAAAGAATAGGGTTTCAGCACAGCGCTTGCCCTCGTCATAACATGAGCGGATACCAATCGGATTGACTCTACCCCAGTAGCCTTCTGGCTGAGGATGCACCTCTGGGTCGCCATACACCTCACTCGTCGATGCTTGCAAAATTCGAGCTCTTGTTCTTTTGGCAAGACCCAACATATTGATTGCGCCATGCACACTTGTTTTGGTGGTTTGAACAGGATCAAATTGATAATGCACGGGTGAGGCTGGGCAGGCCAAGTTATAGATTTGATTAATTTCTACATAGAGTGGGAAAGTAACATCGTGACGCATCACCTCCAAATTAGCATTGCCCAAAAGGTGCGCTAGATTCTGCTTTGTTCCGGTGAAAAAGTTATCAACCACCAAAACATCATGCCCTTCTTTAAGCAGCTTTTCAGTTAAATGAGAGCCGAGAAAACCAGCTCCACCAGTAATGAGGATTTTGTTCTTACTTAGGTACATACTGGGTCCTCTTCTGTAAATTTAGTGTCATCTTTGTTAATTTATTTATATACGATTCTTAAGACTTGATTGATTGATCAATTGTAGGCAAATCCCAACTTGTAGAGCGATAAGCAAAAACAACCTCAACCAATATCAAGGTCAAAGAGATTACAAATGAGACTAAACCGGCCACAAATGTAATGACAACATAACCAACATCAACCAAACGGGCAGCGCCTGTTTGCAAGAAAAATAACTCTAGTACGGTTAATGAAATCAAGACGCCTGCAAGTACATCAAAAAAGATTGCTAGAGTACATAAGCGTCCACGCGTTTTGAACTCAATGACTTCTTTTTCATAATGAAGTCGTAATTTATCGCTTAACTTATGGTTACCATACAACTCGTTCTGAATAAAACGCATGCGATCCACATTCCGGGCCAAACGAGCAGTAATTGCAGTGACCAAGGTAGCCACTGCTGTCAATAGAAAGACTGGCGCTAATGCCAGTTGAATATTGGCTTGAATCGCATCAATAGTTAAGCTCATGGTATCGATCTGTTTGAATAATTATCCTAATTAGACCAAGCTACCAGCCCAGTATAGGATGTGAATAAAACGATGGCACCAAAAATAATGCGGTACCATGCAAAAGGGACAAAATTATGATGCGCCACGTAATGAATTAGCCAGCGAACGCAAATAAACGCAGAAATAAAGGCTGCCAAAAATCCGATCAATAAAGCGGGTGCAAAATCGCCAAATCCAATTGAATTACTTGAATTGGCAATTTTTAATAGTTCATAGGCGGTTGCGCCCCCAATCACAGGAATGGCTAAGAAAAACGAGAACTCCGTTGCCACTGCTCGAGGTAATCCAAAAAGCATTCCACCAATAATAGTTGCACCCGACCGTGAAGTACCCGGAATCAACGCAGCACACTGCGCCATCCCAACTTTTAATGCATCAATAGGTGTTAACTGATCAACGCTATCTATTTTGCGTACGTTTGATGATTTGGTTTGTCGATATTCTGCCCAGAAGATAATAAATGCACCCACTATAAAAGCGCTTGCAACTGGTACCGGAGAGAATAAATTGGCTTTAATGTATTTTCCAAAAATAAGCCCAAGACTCATCGCTGGGACACAGGCAATACATACATTCAATACAAATCTCTGTGATTGCTTACTATGTAAGAGGGTATTTGTGACCTTAAGGAGCCGCTGACGATACTCCCAACAAACAGCCAAAATAGCACCAAACTGAATAATGATCTCGAAAGCTTTACCGCGATCATCATTAAAGTTAAGTAGGTCACCAACTAAAATCAAGTGGCCGGTACTGGAAATCGGCAAAAACTCGGTCAAGCCTTCTACGATGCCCAAAATGAGAGCTTTGAATAAGAGTAATGGATCCATAGCCGTAATACTAAAGCCAAGAAGGGCTTGGATACTGAATGAAGCGATTTGGGCTTAAACTTCGGTTCATGCACTTTATTAAAGGTCTATTACCGATTTGGCTTGTATGCTCAACGGCGGGATTGCTTATTCCTGCCCTGGCCATTAGCCAACCAGCTAATTCAAGCGGCCTTGCGGGCTCTCAGAGTTCGGTAACAGTTACCCCAGCAACTAACTCGATCCTCCCAAAAACTCTAAGCCCCCAGGATCTGATTAAATTGGAGGTTCCACCACAGGTTGCGATACCCATTCCACCGGTTAGCTCTAACCTGACAGATAAGAGAAGCGCCCAGGGTAAAGACGGTAGAACGATGGATCTTGTTAGCCTTTATCAAGAGGCGGCATTTAACGATCCAGTGATCAATAGCGCCCGTTTTAATTTGGCCGCCAGAAAAGAGCTCTATTGGCAGGGCTTATCGGTACTTTTGCCACAAGTTTCTGCGAACCCAACGGGTACTCGATTTTTTCAACATGGCGAGGGAACAAATCGTGTTTTTGATCAACGCAGCTACACGGTCACCCTCACCCAACCCGTTTTTAATCTGACCGGTGTTCAGCTATTTAAACAAGGTGATCTCAATAGCAAGATATCGGATTTGCAATTTTTCCAAGCTCAACAAGACCTGGTAATCCGAGTCTCCCAAGCATATTTTGATGTTTTAACTGCACAAGATAATGTTGAACTCTTTAAGAGTAAAAAAGAATTAATCAAACAGCAACTTGATGCTGCAAAAGCCAAGTTTGAAATAGGCTCTGCAACCATTGTCGATGCAAACGACGCTCAGGCAAGATTTGATGTGGCCAATGCCCAAGAAATTGCTGCACATGCTGATCTCGTTGTGAAGCGTGGTGTACTTGAGCAACTCATTGGTCACCCAGTAAAACACATTAAGCCGATGGCAAAAGATGTATCGATTGCAGGAGTGGTATCCGACCCAAGAGTAAAAAGTAAAGACTCTAAAGGAATTCCAATTGCAGATAGTGTTAATCCAAAATTACCCCCTGGCCAAGCCCTAGAAGACTGGATTACTCAGTCTGAAAATGCAAACTATGCCGTCCTTGCTGGTCAGTTAGGAGTCCAACTCGCGGAGAGTATTTACAAATCGTCCTTGGCTGCCAACTACCCGAGCGTTAATTTTGTTGGCACCGCTGGCTTTAACCAATCCAATGGCACAGCTTTAAACTTTAATCCTTCGCCATCACAGAATATTTACAACAACACCATAGCCTTGCAGATGACTCTGCCCCTTGTCTCTGGAGGCTACAACATGTCGGTCATCCGCCAAAATTCTGCGCTCTTTGATAAAGCCAAGTCTGACTATGACAATTTACGCCGAACAGCTGCGCAAGCAACCCGCCAAGCTTTTACTGGATTCTATGGTGGCTTAGCAACTGTGAAAGCACTTGAGGCTGCAGAAAAATCGTCTGCATCCGCTGTGGAGTCTAGCAAGCTCGGTTATAGCGTTGGTACTCTCATTAACATCGATGTTCTGATTGCTCTCGACACCCTATTTACTACCCGAGCGTCCCTCTATAAAGCGCGCTACGACACCATCATGAATGCGCTTAAACTAAAGGCTCAGGCAGCCAACTTATCTGATGAGGATTTAATCGCCATCAACGCCCTACTACGCTAATGTGTTGGCAATAATAGATCGATAGCTTGTATTGCTGAGGTCGCACTGGGTGGCTGGCCAATGTCACCTAAATTGATAATGTTGCTAGACCAATAGCCCTCTGTCTTCCACAATGGAGAATCACAATAGATCTCGATAGTGGGCCTCTTTAAGACTGCTGATAAATGCGTTAAGCCAGTATCGACACCAATACTTAAGGATGCCTCTGTAATGATCTGAAAATATTCTTGGATCGAATATGCGTTAGGAACAATGGCGCCAGGGATATGACTGCCAATTTCTTGGCTTACTTTTTTTTCAGCTAAATTGCCCCATGGAAAAATTGGCGTAAACCCTTTTTTGACTAGATGCTGTCCAACAGCAATCCAATTTGCCTGGCCCCATTTCTTTGCTTCTCGAGCGGTTGCATGAAAACATAATACATATGGCTTTTGAGCCTCACCCATTCGGAGCAAAGCACTTTGATGCGATGAGTTGATTAGCTGCTCAATGCCCTGCCAAGGATAAAAGTCGGTTAAGTAAGTTCGGTCGATGAGGGGGATACCGATTGCCGAACTGAGTAAATAACGCGAACGATCCACTGCATGACACTGTTTAGGTACCTGAACCGACTCATTGTAGAAGGTGCGCGCCAAAGGCTCATAACCTGAATACTCGGTTGCATTTGCTAAACCAGTTACTTTTCCATGAGGAGTTTTCCTCGCTAAGCTAGCTACAATTGCAGACTTAAGAAGGCCTTGGGAATCAATAATCTCATCGTATTTTTCAGCCCTCATAGTCCTAATAAACTGTGAGAGCTCACGCCAATTTTGAGGCTTAAAAATATTCCTCTTCCACCGCCGCAATCCAATTGAAATAATGCGATCAATTCCCTTGAAATTAGCCCTTGTTTGTAAGGGCATTAAGAGATCAACATAAGCCTCCTCTACTACCCAATCAATCTGCGCATCTGGATACTGCCGACGGATATCCCACACAATTGGTAAATTGTGAATCACATCCCCTAGCGAAGAAAGCTTTACCAGAAGAAATTTAGGAGAGGTGTTTGATTGATTCACAAAGCCCTTTGTTCATCTCAGAACTTAGGGGCCTCACCCCAAGATAAGCCAGCCAAATCTTTTGCATTGAGTTGAGGGGGGCTGGGTATCTCACTAAGCGGCCATTGAACTGCAATTGTGGAATCGTTCCATAAAAGACACTTCTCACTACTGGGATCATAGTAATCAGTTGTTTTATACAAAAACTCTGCACTATCTGAAAGAACCAAGAACCCATGTGCCAGTCCAGGGGGAATCCACATCTGCAAATGATTATCAGCGCTTAGCTCTTGACCAAACCATTTTCCATAGCTTGGTGATGATGCTCTCAGGTCTACAGCAACATCAAATACACTTCCTTTTATAACCCGAACTAATTTTCCTTGTACATGTTGGGTTTGATAATGGAGCCCTCGCAAAATGCCCCGCTTCGATAAAGAGTGATTATCTTGAACAAATTGGTAATCCAGGCCTGTAGCGGCATTGAACTCAGCCTGATTAAAGGATTCATAAAACCAACCCCGTTCATCGCCAAAGACTTTTGGCTCAATGACTAAGGCACCTTCTAGTAGAGTTTGATGAACTTTGATTTTCAAATTAGCGTTTATTAATTAATGCGATTCAGTAAGGATCTTTTTAAGATATTGCCCATAACTATTTTTCGAAAGTTGGGAAGCTATTTTTTCTAAATCCTCAGCGCTAATCCACTGATTTCGATACGCAATCTCTTCGGGGCAAGCTACCATTAAGCCTTGGCGTTTTTGTAAGGTTGCAATAAATCCAGCGGCATCTAAAAGAGAGTCGTGCGTTCCAGTATCGAGCCAGGCATAGCCGCGACCCATGATTTCAACATCAAGACGATTTTGCTCGAGATAAACGCGATTCACATCAGTAATTTCTAATTCTCCACGAGCGCTGGGTTTAATTGAAGCTGCAATATCACATACCTGTTGATCGTAAAAATAAAGTCCTGTGACCGCATAATTACTTTTTGGTATAGCAGGTTTTTCTTCGATTGATAAGGCTTTGCGTGCTTGATCAAACTCGACCACTCCATATCGCTCTGGATCATTGACATGATAGGCAAAGACAGTTGCTCCTTGAGTTTGCTCCCCTGCTCTACTTAACTGATTGACTAATTCATGGCCATAAAAAATATTATCGCCAAGGACTAAAGTGCTATGGTCATTAGTAATAAATTTTTTACCCAAAATGAAAGCTTGTGCTAAACCATCCGGTGATGGCTGAACAACATACTGAAATTCCACGCCCCATTGTGAGCCATCGCCCAAGAGCTCCTGAAATCGTGGAGTATCGTGGGGCGTCGAAATAATCAAGATTTCCCTAATCCCAGACAACATTAGGGTAGCCAAAGGGTAATAGATCATTGGCTTGTCATAGACTGGCATCAATTGCTTAGATACAGCTTGCGTCACTGGGTATAGGCGGCTGCCAGAGCCTCCAGCCAAAATGATTCCTTTACGTTTTACACCCATAATTAGAACACCTTATTTATCTCAATCCCATACCTGAATCTTAAACTAAGCCCTTCGAGCGTAACTCATGGATATACGTCCTAACGCTAACTTGCCAATCTTCTGCCAAAAGTGATTGCGCTGATGGTAAATTTTTAACTAATTTATCTGTTGATAAAATCGAATTTGCGGGCCTTTTTGCAGGCAATGGATATTCACTAGCAGGAATAGGAAGAAGATGATCGGGGTCTAGTTTTAATCGAACCCCCACCTCTTTTGCGCATCCCAATACAAATACCGCTAACTCGTACCAAGTCGTTTTGCCAGCAGGCACAGCATGATAAATGCCCGAAGGGATATCGCCAGAACTGAGCAGGATTATGCTAAGGCGAGATAGCCAATCTGCATAGCTCGGCACACCAAACTGATCAGAAACTACTTTTAATTCAGTTCTTTCTTTCGCTAAGCGCAAGATCGTACGGATAAAATTTGCGCCATCCCCATATACCCAAGTTGTTCTTAGAATAAAAAATGCAGCACCCCCAAGATCTTGAGCATGCCCATGATCATTCCCTGAAAAAATCCTTTGTATAGCGCGCTCACCTGCCAACTTACTTTGGCCGTATAGATTTAGAGGATTACAAACATCTTCCTCGACATAAGGAGACAATTTATATCCATCAAAGACATAATCTGTCGAAAAATGCAGGAATTTCTTATTATTTTTTTGACAATAGCGTGCCATTTCAGCCACTGCCATTTCATTAATGGCAAACGCGGTCTTATGATCATCCTCCGCCTTATCAACGGCAGTATAGGCAGCAGCATTAATAATTTGATCGGGAGAAAATTGTTCGATGCAGATTCTGATCAACTCCAGATCAGACAAATCACACTCTTGCCGCCCAAGAAATAATACCTTGGGATCAGAACCAATTCGCTCTTGAAAAGCCCTACCAAGCTGACCGTCTTTACCAAAAATAAGGGTTCTATTTGTCATTCAGTATATTGTTTTGATACCCAATCGCGATAAGAGCCGCTTACCACGCCTTCAACCCAATCCTGATTGTCTAGATACCATTGAACTGTTTTACAAATACCAGTTTCAAAGGTTTCTTTTGGCTTCCAACCCAATTCAGATGCTATTTTTGAAGCATTGATAGCATATCGACGATCGTGACCAGGACGATCTTTGACAAACGTAATTTGCTCTGCGTAGCTCTTTTGATCAGATCTGGGCTTTAATTGATCAAGAATCGAACAAATCGTTTGCACTACTGAAATATTGGTCTTCTCATTATTGCCGCCGATATTGTATGTTTCGCCTAACTTGCCTTTATGCAAAACAGTATAAATTGCCTCACAATGATCTGTCACATAAAGCCAATCTCGAACTTGTAAACCGTCACCATATATGGGCAGAGGTTTACCTTTAAGAGCATTATTAATCACCAAGGGGATCAATTTCTCAGGAAATTGATAGGGGCCATAGTTGTTTGAACAATTGGTGGTTAAAACCGGTAAGCCATAGGTATGAAACCAAGCTCTGACCAAATGATCTGAAGCGGCTTTAGATGCTGCATAGGGACTATTTGGCTCGTAAGGATTTGTTTCCGAAAATGCTGGCGCACTCTTTTCCAGGGTTCCATATACCTCATCGGTAGAGACATGCAAAAACCGGAAGTGATCCTTCTCGGATCCTTCCAGAGTATCGAAGTACAAGCGGGCGGATTCTAGTAAATTAAAAGTGCCAACAATATTTGTTTGAATAAAATCCTGCGGACCATGAATAGATCGATCCACATGGCTCTCAGCAGCAAAATTAATAATTGCACTTGGACGATGCTGAATCAACAGCTTAGAAACCAGGCTCTTGTCACCAATATCACCCTGATAGAAAGAATAGTTGGGAAAATGGTGAATTGATTGCAGAGTTTGTAAGTTACCCGCATAGGTAAGTTTATCCAGATTGACGAGCCCGCCTACGTTAGCTTGCAAGGCCTGAAGGACAAAGTTACCACCGATAAACCCGGCACCGCCTGTAACTAAAATCACGTTGAAATCCTAAAATAAAAAAGTTGCACTTACACTAAAAAGTATTCCATCCACTTTAGCCTGAGAAAACGATAGCGCATTTTCCAAGAAAACGGTATCTTTTTTGCAAGCAACTTAAATGTTTCAAAGTGATGCTGGTTAAATAGATCGTTTGATAAATCATAGGCGTCCAGGCCTTTCAGCAAATTACTAGGCAAATTACTGATCACCTCTTGCAATTCTTTGACCGGCATTACCTTAGAAAAATTAAATAGTCCGTGAAAACCAAATGCACAATGCCATGAAGTTCTTTCGACAGCAAATTGCTCGGCTATATCAATTGGCGCGTAATGAATCCCAAAACTTTTTTCTAGCAAAACTTTATTTTCTGCACAAATGTAGTAATCTTCAGGATGCCCTTTTTTTACCAGAGGACTAGTTAGCGCCTCTAGTAAGCGAACAGAGCGCAATGAAAACCCGCCATTGCCAACAGGCGTCTCTGGATGATGAAGCCACACTGGCCCAATATAGTCATACTCAAGAAATTGCTTATTCCATAAGTTTGGATTAGTAATGAATGAATCCCATTGAATGACTAAAACATGCGTGCCCAATACATACTGACTTAAATTGCTCATCATGAATTGAGAATACTCTTGAACCGATTTAAGCGATGGTGACTCAATATAGTCAATTCCTGCCTTCAAATTTTTTACTTTTGCTAAATCAGTCACTAATACAACCTTAGCAAAGTTAACATGGGAAGTGCATTTCTCAATTGCCCACTCCCCCAAGAATGGCTCTCTAGTCTCAACACAGAGAAGAGTGACCATGCTTAAATCTAATTTTTCTATCATTAGAATAAATACCAGACAATCTTTATTTTGAAATTAAGTTAAAGATTATTTTTAACTTAAATACGATTAACTGAATTACCCTTTTAATATATCTCCAGACCATCGAAAGTAATGACTTTCTTTTGCCCCCAAAATGCTTCCAAATTTCCCAATTAGACTGATACACAACGCCAAGATAGTCTTTGGCTAAGTGCTTTTCGGTGTAGCCCAAAGTCTTGTCAATCCATAACTGATTTTCATAGTGATAATGTTTGAACAACTGCTCTCTCGGGTAAATTGGTATAGCTTGGTAATTGACCAAAGACTCTCCATACCAAGTGAACTCAGAACCACAATGCAGGATAGCATCTAAAAAATTGATTTTTTTAGGAGTTAAATAATATTCATCAAATGATTTCCAGACTTTAGCGCTCCACAAAAAAGGCGCGTAGCCATAGTCATAAGTAATCCCAATTCGTCCAATCGCTGCTTTGATAGGTTCACGATCAGCCAAAAAATGTTGACGTGTTTTTTTGGGGCCAAACTGATCAGTTGATTGCAGAAGGTCTCTGCCCTCATGAATTACTGAATATGGAATGTTATCTTTTGCAATGAAATCAGATTCATCGAAATCTCTGATAAAGACACAATCAGCATCTAAGACTAAGTAATTTTCAGACTTACCGAGTCGCCAAAATTCTGACTTAATAACCTGTTGCCGTATTCCACCCGGCACCTCATATAATTTTTTAATATCTAATTTTGGATTTGCCCTAAATATTTCCTGCTCGCCAAAGATGGTTACTGGATAAGCCTTGAGCTTCTCTTGAAAAAGTGGCACCTCTTCATTGGGAACAGAAATATAAAAGGGGATTTTTGTAACGTTATGCCTAGTAACGCTCTCAACCATGCGCACAGTTCTCAACAAATC
This sequence comes from Burkholderiaceae bacterium, assembly GCA_027486235.1. Taxonomy (GTDB): domain Bacteria; phylum Pseudomonadota; class Gammaproteobacteria; order Burkholderiales; family Burkholderiaceae; genus Polynucleobacter; species Polynucleobacter hoetzingerianus. Next base: position 38,967 of record JAIXPN010000067.1, on the reverse strand, counting down.
CCTTGAGAAGGTGCATGAATATAAGACAATTTTAAGCTGGCTGGTATTCATATGAGTCTGGTTTTTTAAGATCACTAACCTGTTCTAAGATTTTCTTTACGGCGCTTTCTACTGAGATTGCATGAGTGGATTGCTGTGGCAGGCGTTGATGACGCCAATCAGTATAAATAGCTTTCAAGGTTTTTAGTACTGAGCTTGAATTATCTGCGTCGCTCAAATAGCAGGATCGACTCTGAAGTAATTCTTCTAGTTGAAGATTTTGATAAGCCAAACCCCAAATTGGGCGGTTTGTCCAAAAATAATCGTAGAGCTTTGATGGAATATATTCACGACACCATTCACTATTTCCATGTAGTAGAAGCAGAATGTCCGCCTCTTGCATCCTAATGGCAATTTGTTGCCTACCGGTTAATCCTGTTATTAAATCCTTTTCGAGCCGTCCGTGCTCAACTACATTCTCTTGATATTGACTTGTGCGTAAAAAATTTCTACTTCTTTGATCCAGTTGTGCACCATAAATATGAAAACGAATTTGATTTCGTGCTTCTGGGTACTCAGAAAAGAATTCTGGGAGGCACTCAAGCACTTGTGTCATTGATCGATCATTAGCAAGTGAGCCAAAATGACAGATGTTCAGATACTCACCGTACTGGTGATTAGTGTTTTGAATCACAGATTCCACATTGGGCGGATTTGCTCCTGGAATGATCATTAACCCCTTTGCATTTCCTGGGGTATCCAAGAGAGGATTGCGTTGCTTCGCATAGTAGAGAGCGCCATCCGTGAACCACCAAGCAATATCCGCATGATGGCAAATTTCTTTCTCAAGCCAATAGCGCTTTTTAGCATCAGACTCTTTTGGTACTTGCCCACCTAAATCTTTTTCATTTGTGCGAATAACCAGCGGATCATGGATTTCTGCAATCCAAGGTAGCTTTGTTTTTTTCTTTAACCATAATCCTGCAAGATGGGCGGACCAAGCACCTCCTGTTGAATAGATGAGGTCGATCTTACCTTCCTTAATCAGTCGCAAACCCACAAAATAGGCCGGGAATGCCCAAGACCATTGACTGGAATAACCGGAAAGTGTTTTCTCCAAAAAAATAAATGGTGAAAGTAGTAAAGAAATAAGGGGTGTAACGATTCTATACGCGAGGCCCCTACCAAAACGATTTGCAAACCAATGCCGAAAATCAAACCGAAATGCAGCAGGGCCCCAAGCAATTAATTGCTGATGAGAAAATCGCATATCTTTCGTGCCCGTTATAGCACTTAAGACGTGCAATTGAATACCGGCATCTAAAAAATAAGGTACCTTATCCGTTATCGTTTGGCTGGCCGCTCGTCCATCCATATTGAAACCATGGGACAAAATGAGCCAGCGCTTAGACTGTTGATCGCCAGCTACTGCCGTATGCTTCAAGTCAGCTGCCAAACCTTAATTACCAGCAACAATAGACATGACCGCCATCCGAATAGCGATTCCAAAAGTAACCTGACTCAAAATCACAGACTGGTTTCCGTCAGCGATAGCAGAATCAATTTCAACGCCACGATTCATGGGTCCAGGATGCATCACGATTGCATCAGGCTTGGCCATCGCTAAGCGCTCCCTATTCAGCCCAAACTGTTTAAAGAAAGCTGCGCCTTCTGGAACCTGTCCTTGATCCATCCTCTCTTTCTGAATTCTGAGAGTCATCACCACGTCGGCATCTTTAATACCATCCTCAACCTGATGAAAAATTTTCACCCCCAAAGCACTGAGATCCTTAGCTAAATCACTGGGCAGCAGACTTTCAGGACCGATTGCACGAATATCATTACATCCCAAGGTTGTTAAGGCATGTATATTTGATTTAGCAACCCGACTATGCAAAATATCGCCAATGATGGCAACTTTTAACTTTGAGAAATCTTTTTTAAAGTGCCGCATGGTGTAAGCATCTAGCAAACCTTGGGTAGGATGCTGATGACTACCATCTCCGGCATTAATTACATGTACATAATCTGGTACATGGTTGGCAATCTCAATGGGTGCTCTCGAGATGTTGTGACGCACAACAAAAATATCAGCCTGCATCGCCACTAAATTATCAATAGTGTCCATCAAACTCTCTCCCTTCGAGGTTGATGAGGTAGGGATATCTAAATTAATAATATCGGCCGATAAACGATTGGCGGCAATCTCAAATGTAGTTCTCGTGCGTGTAGAGTTCTCAAAGAAAAGATTAAAAACACTTTTTCCCCGTAAAAGAGGAACTTTTTTCACTTCGCGATTTGGTGCAGTAACACTGACAAACTGCTTAGCGGTATCCAAAATGTAAAGAATCTGCTCCTTAGGCATACCCTCCAAAGTCAGCAAATGAGTCAAATTACCTTCTTTATTAAACTGGTTTGCAGTAATACTATTTTTTTGATTGGTCACTAATTGCGCTCCTCAATCACAAAACTAAACTGATTATCTTGATTTCGCTCTAGCACAAGAATCTGTGATTCTGGGAGCATTACTTTCTGAGCAGCAAAATCTGCGGAGATTGGTAACTCACGCTCGCCACGATCAGCTAATACCATTAATGAAACTTTTGCAGGCCTACCAAAATCAAATAGCTCATTTAACGCCGCCCGCACTGTTCTACCAGTAAATAAAACATCGTCCAATAAAATAATGTGCGCCTGGTTTACATCAAATGGTAGCTTTGTGGGCATGGTGCTAGCAGTCTCAATTGCCTTGATGCCCTTTTCAGCATAGTCATCACGATGAAAAGAAACATTAATCACGCCATATTGCGCCAGTCCCAGATCTAGGGCCAAGCGTTCAGCCACCCAAGCACCACCGATTGCGAGTCCAGCTAAGTAAACCGGCATAGCTGGATTGGAAGACTTCTGAAACAAACCGCCCCTTAGGTGCTTTAGGAGATCTTGATAGAGGGCTTCAGCATTCATGGGGTGTATTTTCGTCTAAATCTAATCGCATGAGTATTTTAGCCCCTCTCCCTAAAAAACTGTTCCAAAATCAGCGCTGCTGAATGAGAGTCTAGTGATGATTGGTACTGGGGATCATCCTCTAAAAGTACTGAGGAATAGCGCTCGTCGACAAAATAAACCGACTTTGAATACCGCCCTTCAATTTGCTGACCAAAGCGTTTAGCTTTCTGGGTCATTTTGTGCTCAGTACCGTCGGGATGTAAAGGTAAACCTACAACAATGGCATCCGGTTGCCATTCCGTAATAATCGCTGTAATGGCAGCAAATTTCTGCTCCTCGCCATTGTTCAAAATAACTGGCAAGTTCTGTGCTGATTTGGTCAAGGAGTTACCAACAGCCACACCAATTCGTTTGGTGCCGTAATCAAATGCTATTGCGCTTAACAGTTTTTGGTTAGAAGAGAAATCATGCATGACCCGCCTCTCCCGATAGACGCGATAAATCAAAACCAAGATTTTGTATTGCCTTTTGATATCGCTCAGCGTATGGAGTATCAAAAATAATTTTACTCATTTCGGTACTGGATAGCGGTACATTCATCCAACCATTTAATGCTATCTCCTCCTCAAGCTGACCAGCACTCCAGCCGGCATACCCTAAAGTCATCATAAATTTTTGTGGTCCATTTCCCTTGGCTACCGCCTCAAGCACGTCCTTTGATGTGGTCATTGTTAGACCATCAGTAACAACCAGCGATGACGAGTATTTCTCTAAGGAATTTGTTTGATGCAACACAAAGCCACGCTCTACTTGAACTGGACCACCATAGTAGACGGGTTGATCTAAAAGGGGAGCAATTTCTAATTTGAGCTCAATCTTCTCAAACAAAGTAGCAAGAACAAGCTCAGTAGGCCTATTGACCACTAAACCCATTGCACCCTTATCGGTATGCTCGAGTAAGTAGATTACTGATCCAGCAAAATTATCATCAAGCATTCCTGGCATTGCTAACAGTAATTGATTAGCAAAATAGCTAGTAGCTGACAAGGACGATGGCAAATGCGACTGTGCGCTCATGGCCCATTCTACCAAGCAAGGGGCTTTCTCTAAAAGCTAAATTTTTCCTGTTAACCGATAAGCAATAATGCCAATATATTCATGTAAAAGCCTATTCCAAAGGAAGGCCCCCTCAGTAATGTCAAACTCACGCCACTGCAATGTAAGTGCGGTTTGATAGTCAACTGGAATGGGAATAATTCGAATACCCTGTTTCTCGAAGATCTTGACTGAGCGAGGCATGTGCGTAGCAGAAGTCACCAACAACCAAGATCCTGTCTGGATCGACGGATTACTGACTCCGAGTTGGTCAATGATTTTCTTTGAATAAATCGCATTCTCATAGGTATTGCGTGATTGATTCTCATAGTAAGCAGTACCCTTCGTAATCTCTGCTAGACCCTGCTCCGTAATCAGCTGCTTAAACGCATCGGCTTCAGACATTCCCCGTGGAGTCACTCTTCCCGAAAACCCAGAAAAGATGAAGGGTAAATTGGGGTAACGTCGAATGAGTTCCAGGCCTTTAGTAAGTCTTTCTGCAGCCGAAAGGATAGATACCTCGCCCCGATCAATGGTGATCTCCTCCCCACGTATTGCTCCACCCAAAATAATGATGCCCGCAATCTGTTCATTCGATATTGTCTTGATATCTGCCTTTTCAATGGAATTCTCCAAAATACGCGCCAGAGATTCGGGGATAGGGGCATAACCCACCAATACGAAACCAATCACAGAAAGCCATAACAAGCGCTTAGTGGCAATAGGCTTTCTCAAGGCTAAAAAGAATAAAGCCAGCAGGGATATCAACAACAATAGATTGAGGGGCTCAATCAAAAACTGAACGAGTTTTGAACTAAGGAAAAAAATCTGCTCCATAAACTGTGATCATAATCAAACTTAGATTAAAGGCTAAGATAGAGCCTATGAGTAAAGCACTGGTATGGTTACGTCGCGATTTACGTCTGCATGATCATGCAGCTCTTCATCATGCCTTGCGTTCTCACCAAGATGTTTGGCTGGTATTTATCTTTGATACAACTATCTTAGACCCGCTCTTAATAAAAGGTTTGGGTTTTGATCGCCGTGTTGATTTTCTTTGGCAATGTACACGTGAACTTGACGAAAATCTTCGATCTCAAGGAAGCGGCCTATTAGTCCGTCATGGCGATCCCAAAAAGCTTATCCCCGAACTAGCTGAACAACTACAGGTTGATTCGGTACTCTGCAATCATGACTACGAACCATCTGCTATTGAACGCGATCAATTTGTCGCCACCACATTGGCTAAGAAAGACATTCATTTTGAGCACTTTAAAGATCAGGTTATCTTTGAAAAAACCGAGGTATTAACCAACTCTCAAACAGTATTCTCAGTATTTACACCCTATAAAAATGCATGGCTCAAGCGATTAACTCCAGCTGATCTCGAGCCTCATTCTTGTGAGCTTTCTGCCAAAGGTCTGCTTGCACGCTTCGCGCCGATTCCCAAAGCACTGGAACAAGCCTTGCCCTCTCTAGAATCGATGAGCTTTAGACCAACTGGTATTGAAAAGTATTTACCTCCTGGTGCAAAAGGTGCTGAGTTATTCCTAAATGATTTTTTGAAACGCATCGATCAATACAATATTGGCAGAGACTTTCCTGCAACCAAAGGGGTTAGTTATCTATCCACTTATCTGCGCTTTGGTAATGTATCGATTCGAGGATTAGTTCACGAGGCGCATCGCAGAATGCTTGCGGGCAGTCTTGGCGCAAGTATCTGGTTAAGTGAACTCATTTGGCGGGATTTCTATTTCATGATCTTGGCAAATCATCCCCGTATTGCTAATGGCGAGTCCTTTAAACCCGATTACGACAAGATTGAATGGGAGACAGGGACTAAGGCTCAGAAACTCTTTAAAGCCTGGTGTGATGGTCAAACTGGCTATCCATTGGTTGATGCGGCGATGCATCAACTCAACCAAAGTGGCTATATGCATAATCGGCTACGCATGGTCGTTGCCAGTTTTCTGTGTAAAGACCTTGGGATTGATTGGCGCTGGGGCGAGCAATACTTTGCAGATCACCTCAATGATTTTGAGTTTGCCTCCAATAATGGTGGCTGGCAGTGGGCATCGTCGTCCGGTTGTGACGCACAGCCCTACTTTAGGATCTTCAATCCGATCACACAATCTGAACGATTTGATAGCGATGGCAAGTTCATCAGGCGCTATATTCCAGCCCTGGAAAAGCTCTCAAATAAATCAATTCACGCCCCATGGATGGCTGGGCAAATAGAATTGGAAGCGGCCGGCATTATTTTGGGGAAAGACTATCCACTGCCAATTGTGGATCATGATGAGGCTCGTAAAAATACCTTAATTCGCTATAACGTTGTTAAAAAGGTAGCCTAAAAATGTCTCGCGTGTTTGCAATTGGCGATATCCAGGGATGCCTGAGCCCTCTCAATCATTTAATTCAGAAATTGCCACGCAACTCCAAGTTGATCTGTTTAGGCGATATTGTTAACCGTGGTCCCGACTCTTTGGGGACCCTACGCCGACTTAAACATCTTCAAGAAAAAGGGCTTGCTGAATGCATTCTGGGTAATCATGACCTCAATCTTCTCGCATGCGATGCAGGTCTTCGTGACTCTAAACCCCTAGATACGATTGATGACATTCTGCGAGCCCCCGATCGGAAGGAGCTGATTGATTGGTTACGCCATCGACCGATGGCCTTAAGTAATGGCAAAGTGCTTCTGGTTCATGCAGGAGTACTGCCTCAATGGAGTGTAAGGCGTACTCTAGAGCTTGCCGCTGAAGTAGAACAAGCGCTTCGCCAAAAAACATACAAACAGTTCTTGGCGCAAATGTATGGCAATACCCCGAATTACTGGGATCCAAAACTCAAAGGAGTGGACCGATTACGTCTTATTACTAATACCCTAACCCGAATTCGTTTTTGTACTCCAGCAGGTGAAATGGAGTTTAAAAGCAAGGAGGGTTTAGAAAATGGTCCGGCTGGATATATCCCCTGGTTTGAGGCTCCGGAACGCAAAACACAAGAAACTCCTATCGTCTTTGGCCATTGGTCGACTCTGGGCCTCCTCAATCGCTATCGTGTTGTTGGAATTGATACGGGTTGTGTTTGGGGAGGTTCGCTAACTGCAATCGATTTAGATCACCTGGTGCGGACAAATGAGGCCATAGAATCTGCGACTATTCATCAATCTCTGAAAATTAAAACACTGAGTGTCACGGGCTACGATCACCCAATGCGAATGTAGCGCTTACTTCAGCTGCGCAAAAGACTTCTTAGCCGCAGCAATTATTTCATCGACCACAGCATTGTCATGAGTAATCGAAGTAAAACCTGCCTCATAGGCAGATGGCGCAAGGTACACGCCAGCATCTAACATCGCATGGAAAAAACGTTTGAATGCCTCGATATCCGTTTTGGTAACTTCCTCATAGGAGGTAGGCACTTTGTCAGAGAAATAAAAACCGAACATCCCCCCAACGCTATCCACTGAGAATGGAATCTTAGCCAGATCTGCCTCTCGCTTTAAGCCGCTCATTAATTTTTGGGTTTGCTCACTTAAGCACTCAAAAAATCCCGCTCTAGAAATAATCTCTAAGGTCTTGGCTCCTGCAGCAACCGCAACTGGATTACCTGAAAGAGTACCTGCCTGATAGACATTGCCTAAAGGTGCCAATTTACCCATAATTTCTCGCTTGCCACCAAAAGCAGCCATCGGCATTCCCCCGCCCATTACCTTTCCAAGGCAAGTTAAATCTGGCTTGATACCATGCAATGATTGTGTACCACCTAAAGCCACCCGAAATCCAGTCATTACCTCGTCATAAATTAGAACTGCACCATGCTTTTCAGTAAGTGTGCGAGCAGCCTTTATAAACTCCGGCTTTGCCCTAATCAGGTTCATATTTCCGGCAATGGGCTCGAGAATAAGTGCTGCAACATGGTCACCATGCCTCTTGAAGGCTTCTTCAAGAGCAGTAGTATCGTTATATGGCAATACCAAGGTATGCTTCACCAAATCTTGAGGAACACCTCCGGATGAAGGTGCATTCTGAGTGGAATCTGCAAAGGTTAAAAGTCCAGAGCCAGCCTTGACTAATAAGCTATCAGCATGACCGTGGTAGCAACCCTCAAACTTGATAATCAGGTCACGGTTGGTATAACCGCGGGCCAAACGAAGTGCACTCATCGTCGCCTCGGTTCCACTTGAAACCATACGGAGCTGCTCGATGTTGGGCATTAGCCCACAAATGCGCTCTGCTAAATCAATTTCACCAGCAGTGGGCGCCCCATAACTAAAACTTTGGGTCGCTGCTTTTTGAACTGCCTCGACAACCTCAGGATTTGCATGACCCGCAATCATTGGGCCCCAGGACATAATCAGATCGATATAGCGTTTGCCATCCGCATCCCAAAAGTAAGGTCCCTGAGCGCGCTCTACAAAGCGGGGAATACCGCCAACCTGACGAAAAGCCCGAACGGGGGAGTTAACCCCGCCAGGAATTGTCTTTTGGGCACGATTAAATAATTGCTCGTTTTTGCTCATGGCTATCAATCCAACAGTATTTGGAATATCAGAGAACTAAATCACGCACATTTCAAAATCATCTTTGCGGGCTCCGCATTCTGGGCAAGACCAGTTGATTGGCACATCCTTCCAAAGAGTACCAGGAGCAATTCCATCATCCGGACACCCTTTGGCCTCATCATAAATCCAACCGCAAATTAAACACATATAAGTCTTAAATTCCATAAACCGTTTTTCTCTCTTCTAAAGATCTTTTATTTTAAAGCCAAGATAAGCCAATCACGCTAGTCTCTTTTGCGAATATCAAACTTGAATAAGCGGCACTCCAGTGGGCCGTTGAACAAAGGCGTGCGCTTAGCCTCTTTCATGCGCAAGTGCCCAGGAAAACCCATATCGGCTGTCAAAGCATAAATCTGCCAACCGCCAAAATAGTCTTTTAATTGCTTACTAAATTGATCTAAAAATGCTGCAAATTGAGGATCGATAGGCTCTTTGACCAGAGGCTCACGACTAGTGCGGCGCTTTTGCATATAAGATTTATTGTCATCCCCCCATGTGTCCATTTTGTCTTGGTCACCACCTTTAATTCCTAAACGCTCTCCGTAAGGAGGATTAAACACCATCACACCATTGTCTGAAGTGGACTTAATCGCAATCGCATCGACCTGTCGTGCGACTGGGAGCCCGGGTAAATGAGCGCGCTGCCAATTCGCTTTGCAGATTGCAATCATCTTCTCATTGATATCGCTACCACTAATTGCGATGGGGGTATTTGCAAACTCTACGATCTCATTCTTTGCACAATCACAGAGACTGCTCCAGTTCTTTTTTTCCAAAGCGGTATAAAAAGGCTTTAGACGAGTAAATCCAAAACCTGATAGGCTGATAGCACGCTTCCATGAACTCTCTTTTGCAGTAGCCACGTGGGATTGTTGATCGAACAAACCAGCACGAATTCCTCCTGAAGGAATATGAAGAGCGATTTGTGCAGCCTCAATCAAGAAGGTACCACTGCCGCACATAGGATCATATAAAGCTTGATTTGGCTGCCACCCCGTTAGCGCCAAAATACCTGCGGCCAAATTTTCTTTTAAAGGGGCCTCCCCTTTTTCTTCGCGCCATCCCCTTTTAAATAAAGCTTCACCCGAAGTGTCCAAATAAACGCTTGCATGGTTATTGGTTAAATGTACTTGTATACGCACATCGGGATTGGCCGTATCAATACTGGGACGCTCTCCAGTTTGCTCACGCAAACGATCAACAATTGCATCCTTAATTCGTAGAGTTGCAAAGTTCAAACTCTTTAAGGGCGAGCGCTGTGCAGTAAGATCCACTCGCAGCGTTTGATGAGAGTTAAACCAATCCTCCCAGCCAATTGTTTTAGCCAAACGAAACAAATCATCCTCTGACTTGTATGGGCCATCGATCATTTTCAGCAAAACACGACTCGCAATGCGCGAGTGCAAATTGATAGCCATTGCAACTGCTAAGGGGCCGCTTAGACCAACACCACCAGTCATATTGGCAGGAGCAGGATCGATTTGCGTAGCCCCAAAGGCTTTTACCTCGGGCCGCTGTGCAATCGCCTCTAACTCGCCGACTAAAGCGCCCTCAAGCCCACCTGGACACACAATGAAAAATTTCATAATGAATGAAGTGGGCGATCTGACAAAGTCAATTGGGCTTCATCACCACGAGGGCAGTAATTACTAGCATTAACAACACGGGCACTTCATTAAACCAGCGATACCATACGTGCGTCTTAGTGTTGTTATTCTCAATAAACTGTTTTAATAGTCTCTTACATTGCAAGTGATAAGCAATAATTACAAGCACAAATAGAACCTTGATATGCATCCAAATAGAGCCGCGACCAACGCCGTAATAAAGCCACAATATCAAGCCCAAGGCAACAGCTGGCATCATCAAGATTGTCATAAAACGGTATAAGCGTTGTGCCATACCAAGTAGCCGCTCATAGGCTACTGGATTGGTCTCTTGAGCTAGGTTCACAAAAATACGCGGTAGGTAAAATAATCCAGCAAACCACGAGGCGATTAAAACAATATGTAGGGTCTTGGCCCAAAGATATCCATCAAACATAGTTTGTCTCTATATCAGTACTCTATTGACGAATTTCACCGTGACCCATCACAACATACTTCAAGGATGTAAGGCCCTCTAATCCAACGGGACCACGAGCATGTAGTTTGTCATTCGAGATGCCAATCTCAGCCCCAAGGCCATACTCAAAACCGTCCGCAAAGCGAGTACTGGTATTGACCATCACACTTGCACTATCGACCTCGCGCAAGAATCGATCCGCGTGGGCTTGATTTTGGGTAATGATGGCATCCGTATGCTTACTACCATAGTGCTCGATGTGATCTATCGCCTCATCTAAATTCTCAACGGTTTTGATAGACAGAATGGGAGCCAAATACTCGGTGCGCCAATCCTCCTCTGTGGCATCTACCAAATGAACAAAACCGCTTTCCTCTAAGATCTTGCGCGTTTTTGGATCAACCCGCAGTTCAACACCTTTATCTTGATAGATTTTGCATAGCGGGGGTAGGACCGCTGAAGCAATCTTGGTATTAACCAATAGAGTTTCCATGGCATTACATGGTGCATAGCGTTGTGTCTTGGCGTTATCACACACCCGTATCGCTAAATCAAGATTGGCGCCCTCATCGATATAAGTATGGCAAATTCCATCAAGATGCTTAATCATCGGCACACGACCATCGGCCATGAGACGTGCAATCAAGCTCTTACCGCCACGAGGAACGATGACATCGATGTATTCGGTCATGGTAATCATTTTGCCAACCGCAGCTCGATCGGTTGTTTTTACTACTTGAACTGCTGTAGCTGGAAGTTGAGCGGCAGCCAAACCCTCTTGAATCAGACCGGCGAGATAGGTATTTGAATCAATCGCCTCTGAGCCACCTCGCAAAATAACAGCATTACCAGACTTCAAGCACAGTGCTGCAGCATCAATTGTTACATTGGGTCTTGACTCATAAATAATGCCAATAACACCGAGTGGAACTCGCATTTGGGCAATCAAAATACCAGAGGCCTGCTTCTTAAAAGCGCCAATGTGCCCGACCGGGTCTCCCAGGCTAACAATCTGCAAAAGACCTAAAGCCATGGTCTCAATCGATTTCTCAGTCATGGTCAAGCGATCAATAAATGCGGCATCGTTTCCATTAGTCTTTGCTCGCTCTACATCTCTAGCATTGGCAGCTAATATTTTGCTCACATCGCGACGGATCGCGGCTGCAATATTTGATAATGCTCGGTTTTTTTGTTCACCACTTGCTTTAGCCATAGCTCGCGCCGCAATTCTTGCGTGTTGGCCAATCGCCACCATCATTTGCTCAATATTTGAAGAATTCTGGGTTTCCATAGACCATACTCTAACGCAATAAGCCACCAATCAAGCGAAGGCCATCCCATGGATTGCTGGGCAACTCTCGTACGATTAAGCCTTTTGCTTGTTTATCAAGATTAGCGGCTAGCAGCATAGCCTGCTTGATTTTTTTAGGAGGAATCCTTTTTAGAGCAAGGGGATAAAGTTTCTCTCGCTTTCCCCAAATGCGGTAGTTGCGTAATAAATTTGGCAAAGCCTCTCCAGCCAACAAAGCTGTCTGGACCTTACTAAAGGTTCTGAGCTCGTCACTCACGCTCCATAAAATGAGGGGTAGTGGCTCGCCCTCCCCTTGTAAGCCATCTAGCATTCGATTTAAGCGGGATACATCGCCCACCAGCATGGATTCGGTGAGCTCAAAAACATCGTAACGCGCAACCTTTAATACAGCGGAACGTACCTGATCTTCAGTTAGTTTTCCCACGGGGTAGAGAAGAGCTAATTTCTGGATTTCTTGATGTGCGGCAATTAAATTACCCTCAACTTGATCGGCAATAAATTGCAGCACACGTTGACCGCTTTCACCCGCCTCAACTTCCTGAGATTGTTTTTTAAGACGCTGTCCAATCCAGTTTGGCAATGCAATGCGGTCAATTGAATCAATTTGTACTGCCATACCAGTCTCATCTAAAGCTGCAAACCATGCTGAGCTTTTGGTCTTCGTATCTAAACGGGGCAAAATAATACAAAAAATTGCATCCATAGAATCGCCCGTATTCTGAATTTGCTCAGCGAAATGCCGCAGAGAATCCGCACCCTCTCTACCAGGCTTGCCAGTAGGCATACGCAGCTCAATAAAACGCTTGTCTCCAAATAAAGACATGGTTTGGCCAGCATTGATGAGTGCTGACCAATCAAAATAGCGATCCTGCACTAGCACCTCTCGCTCGCTAAAGCCTTGTGTCTTGGCATGAGCTCGAAGAGTATCGATAGCCTCCATCATTAACAAAGGCTCTTCCCCGCTAAAAATATAAAGGGGCTTCAAGGCCTGCTGACCTCTCGCCAAGCCTGCCAAATGAACATGGAATGCGTCACTTTTGATCATGCAGCTTCCCTTTGATTAAATAGAAAGCTATCTCGCTACCCGACCAAGAGTTGCAACCCGCCGCAATATTTGCAATGCTAGATCGGCACGCATGCTCTCTAAGAACTGCTGTTGCTGAGCATCAGACGCCAAAACTGTTGCAGTTGAAAAGTCTAAATCGCGTGTGACATAGATATCAGACTCAGCGATGACCTCGGCGCCAGTATTATCAAACGCTCTAAAGACGACCCGATTATTCAATCGATAGGCAGAAATCTGACCTGTCGATGTATAGGTCAAAATTTGCCGAGTGCTTTCTTCGCTGACGATTTCTAAGATTAAATCCGCATCTTTGCCGTTGGTTACTACCTTGGCATTCGTCCCTGTAGAAATAATGCGTTCGAGATCGTAACGTAACTGGGGTGAGGGGCGCCCAGAAATCAAAATTGCTTTGTAGGGAATGCTGACCGAGCCGCGCAATTTAAACCCACATGCTGAAAGCCCGCCCAATGATAAAAGAGCAAACCCACCCAAGCCTTTTAGGGTAGATCGCCGACCGAGGGTAAATATATGATCCATATCGCTATGCTACGACATTCACTAGTCTACCGGGGACCACAATCACCTTCTTCGGAGACCCTCCATTTAATACGCGTAAAACAGGCTCGGACTGAAGGGCTATTGCCTCAATCGCATCCTTAGCGGCATCTGTGGGCACTTTAATCTGTCCGCGATGCTTACCATTGATTTGTAGCACCAACTCAATTTCGGTTTGTATCAGAGCGGATTCGTCAACCTGCGGCCATGGGGCATCCAATAGGGAACTGAACCGCCGTGTAAAACCCAAATCGCTCCAAAGCACATAAGTGCAATGGGGGACGACGGGATAAAGAATGCGTAACAAAATACTCAAAGACTCTGACAAAACAGATGCCCTAATGGGCTGAGATGCGCCATTGAGCTTAATCGGCTCTAGTACATTCAACATTTTCATCGCGGCAGAAACCACCGTGTTGTACTGACGACGTTGATAGTCAAAATTAGCCTGCTTCAAAATGGTATGCACTTCAAAACGCAAATCCTTTTCGGCTGCATTTAGATCGCCGGGAATTAACCCATCGACACCTTGAACTGCGCTAGCTTGAGAGCTGGCATAACCCCATAATCGCCTTAAAAAACGTGAGGCGCCCTCAACCCCTGTGCCAGACCACTCGAGTTGCTGCTCAGGGGGAGCTGCAAACATCGTAAACAAACGGGCCGTATCTGCTCCATATTGATCAATGAGCGCCTGGGGATCAACGCCGTTGTTCTTACTCTTGGCCATTTTTTCAACGCCGCCAATCTGAACAGGGGAGCCATCCTTTATTAATTTAGCTGCGGTAGGTCGACCTTTTTCGTCTAAATCAAGTTCCACCTCAGCAGGATTAATCCATTGCTTCTTACCAGCATCCTCTTTGTAAAACGTTTCATTCAGAACCATTCCTTGAGTTAATAAATTCTGAAACGGTTCATCAAATCCAACCAAGCCTAAATCACGCATTACCTTTGTCCAGAAGCGTGCATAGAGAAGATGCAAAATTGCATGCTCGATGCCGCCAATATACTGATCCATTGGCATCCAATACTCATTTCGACTATCTACCATGGTTTTTGCATTGGGGCCGGTATAGCGCATGAAATACCATGATGAATCTACAAAGGTATCCATCGTGTCAGTCTCACGCCGCGCAGCTTTACCGCATTTGGGGCATTGAACTTCTAGAAAATCGCGTCGTTTGTTTAGAGGATTACCGGAGCCATCTGGAACGCAATCCTCAGGAAGAACAACTGGTAAATCAGCCTCTGGAACTGGAACTTCACCGCAGCTCTCACAATGAATCATCGGGATTGGTGTTCCCCAATACCGCTGACGTGATATACCCCAGTCTCGCAAACGATATGTCGTTTTGAGCTCACCCAAACCGATTGCATTAAGGTCTTTCGCCACATGTTGAACAGCATCAACATGGGACAAGCCGTCGTATTGATTGCTAAAGATACACTCAACATTTTCTTTTTGGGCATACCAGTCTTGCCATTGTGTAGCATTAAACAAGGGGGTCTCACCCTTTACTGCAATCACTTGCTTAATGGGTAAGCGATATTTATTTGCAAATGCAAAATCGCGCTCATCATGCGCTGGCACGCCCATGACGGCGCCATCACCATACGACATCAGGACATAATTACCCACCCAAAGCGGAATCGGCTCTTGGGTTAAAGGATGGGTCACGTATAAACCCGTTGGCATGCCCTCTTTTTCTTGAGTCGCCAGATCCGCTTCAATCACACTTCCAGTCTTACACTGATCGATAAATCGCGCTAATACTGGATTCGATTTGGCTGCCTGACTTGCCAAAGGATGCTCTGCTGCAACTGCGCAAAATGTAACGCCCATAATTGTGTCAGCGCGGGTGGTAAAGACATACATCTTGCCGTCCCCAATCAGTTGGCCCGCGTCATCTTTGATTTGGTGAGTAAAGGCAAAGCGCACACCCTGACTTTTACCAATCCAATTTTGCTGCATGATCTTGACCCGCTCAGGCCAATCTAAGTTATCTAAACCAGTGAGTAATTCTTCTGCGTATTTAGTGATATTGAGGTAATAACCGGGGATCTCACGCTTTTCAACCAAGGCACCGGATCGCCATCCGCGTCCATCAATCACCTGCTCATTTGCCAAAACCGTTTGATCAATGGGATCCCAATTTACTGTTTGGGTCTTGCGATACGCAATGCCCTTATCCAACATCTTCAAAAAGAGCCATTGATTCCAACGGTAGTAATCAGGCTTACAGGTTGCGATCTCGCGAGACCAATCAATCGCCAAACCCATCGCCGCCATTTGACCGCGCATGTAATCAATATTTTGATAGGTCCACTGCGCAGGAGGTACATTATTTTGAATAGCTGCATTCTCAGCAGGCATTCCAAAAGCATCCCAACCCATTGGCATTAAAACGTTGTAACCCTGCATCCGTAACTGACGTGCCATCACATCATTGATGGTGTAGTTACGCACATGGCCCATGTGCAACTTACCCGACGGGTAAGGCAACATTGAGCAGGCATAAAACTTAGGCTTTACCGAACCATCTGCACTCTTTGCATTTTCAGTAACGCGATAGACATCATTATTGGACCAATCACGATGCGCGTTTGCCTCGATACTTCGAAAGTCATAATCCTTTCCCATTGCCGCCTTACTCTAATATTTTTTTTTTTATGGTTGTTGTAATTTTATTTAAGGCCAAGAACATCCTGCATATCAAACCAACCTTTTGCCTGATGCTGTAGAAAAGTGGCGGCACGTAAAGCTCCTTGAGCATAAGACTGGCGACTGCTTGACTTGTGACTAATCTCGATCCGCTCGCCTTCGCCAGCAAAAATAACCGTGTGATCACCAACAATGTCGCCGCCACGAATAGTGGCAAATCCTATGCTGCCTGGCTTTCGTGCGCCAGTATGCCCCTCACGCGCATAGACCGCAACATCAGCCAATACTTTGTTTTGCGCAGAAGCAATGACCTCACCCATTTTTAAGGCAGTGCCTGACGGCGCATCGACTTTATGTCGATGGTGAGCTTCAATGATTTCAATGTCATAGCCTTGATTGAGTAACTGTGCTGCTACTTGCAAAATTTTCAGGGTGGCGTTGACGCCAACACTCATATTTGGGGCAAAGGCAATTGCGATTGTTTTTGCAGCACCTTGCAATTGGTTTAACTGTTCTGGTGTAAAGCCCGTGGTGCCGATAATCATTTTGACGCCAGCCTTTTGCGCAACATCAGCATGCAGCAATGTGCCCTCTGGTCGTGTGAAATCAATTAAAAACTCAGCGCCTGCCAACCCTTTCGCTACATCAGAGGTAATTTGGACCTTTGTTTCCCTACCCAAAAAAGCTCCAGCATCACTCCCCAATTGAGGGCAAGAAGCATGCTCCAATGCCCCGGTTAACTCGGCATTCGGATCATTCAAAATGGTCTCAATCAACATCTTGCCCATTTTTCCGGTAGCACCGGCAACCGCAAATTTCATTGGCATGGTGAACTCTCTATCTACTAATTTTTTACGGGCGTGATGATCACGTCAGGTTGTGGGGTTGGGGCGGGCAAATTGTTTGGCTGACTCATCACCATCACCTCGGGGGGTGCTTTCTTCTCTTTTTTCGGCGGTTTATTTTTACCAGTCACCGCATCCCAAAAACTTCGCTTCTCGCGAGCGTAGTTATCAATCTCTGCCACCAATTCCACCTCGGTTGGAAGCGCGTCACCACTAAACTTGATCAGTTGATCGCCCTGAAAAAATAAGGTGACACGTCGCTCTTTGCCGATGGTTGCGCCCTCGCGTTTAAACTCAAATACGTAATCCCAGCGATTAGCATGGAAGTAACTTGCCAATAAGGGCGTACCCATAATCTGCCGTACCTGCTCACGCGTCATACCCACTTTCAGACTGGCGTATTGCTCACTGGAAATAAAGTTACCCTGAACCACATCGGGTACGTAGGGCTGAAAAATGCTATTCATCCAAGCGCGCTGTGTATTGTCTACCGCTGAAGAGCATGCACCCAATACGAGACAAAACAAGCCTGCCAACAGCATCCTGTGGCTAGAGGCAAGAAAACTGCTTGCCGGACGGGTAAAAATGCTAGTCTGCATGGGCCGAAAGTTCAACGTATCATTAAGTACCTGATTTTAGCGCCCAATGCCTCAATAAGACCTAAAACCCTATGAGCCAAAACTCCTCCCCTGCCGAACTAAGAGAAATCGGCTTAAAGGTCACAGCCCCCCGCATTAAGGTCTTAGAGTTCTTTCAGCAAAATCCGAGCTCACACTTTAGTGCTGAAGAGGTCTACATGGCTCTTGTTAAGGATGATTCGGATATTGGCATAGCAACGGTCTACCGGGTTTTAACCCAGTTTGAGCAAGCTGGGATCCTCTTACGCAGTCATTTTGAGTCGAGCAAAGGAGATAGCCGAGCCATCTATGAGCTTAACGAGGGAAAGCATCACGACCATCTGGTTTGCCTGGATTGCGGACATGTTGAGGAATTTGTAGACCCCGCCATTGAAAAACGTCAAAATGAAATTGCTAAATCTCTCGGCTTTAAGTTACAAGAGCACTCCTTAGCGATGTATGGCCACTGCCAGAAAAAAAACTGTCGTAATAAAAAGAAGTGAGTAAAAAGCGAGTGAACTAATTTCCTATGCCACAGTTCTACTTAGCTGGTGATTGGGGTAAGTCGAGGCAAACAACATTGATTTGCGATATCAGCTCTGATCTAGCCCATCATTTACGAGTTCGCCGCATCAATCCCTCTGATTTATTTACGGTCTTTGATGGCAAGGGATCCACTGCAAAAGCGCGTCTACTCGGTCTTTCGCATCCAGCTCGACAAATTGAGATTACGGATATCCAATATGATTTACATCGAGAACCTGACTATCGTATAGAACTAATTCAAGGCTTAGCTGGTGGCGACAAAATGGACTGGATTATTGAAAAAGCGGTTGAAACTGGTGCTGCCCGTGTTCTTCCAGTCGAAAGTGAACGATCTGTTCTTAGGCTTCTCGGTGATCCAAAACGCTCCGAGAAGCGGCTCGCCCACTGGCAAGCTATTGCCCAGTCTGCTTGTGAACAATGCGATCGCAGTGTTATTCCCAGCATTGACTCCATCCAAAGCTATAGCAATGCCATTGAAAATGCAAAAACAGAAATTAAGGTTCTGCTAAGCCCAGAGGCCAAAGAGTCCTTTGAGCAATTTTTAAACCGGCTAACACCAGGCGATATTTCTCTTGTGATTGGCCCAGAGGGTGGGCTCAGCCCAAGCGAAGAGGGACTTGCCCGACAAGCTGGATTTGAAATACTCTCCCTGGGACCACGCGTTTTAAGAACAGAAACGGCCGGGATCGTTGCGATCACGGCCGTACACAGTATTTGGAAATTAAAACGAGCTAGCGAGAAAAATTAAGCGAAGGAATAGAATACGCGATAAGGCACTCGACGTTCAGACCAAAACTCAACTGCGTCGCGGAATACATCCAGCAAAGTCTCACGCGCTTCCTTGTCAAACTTTTGCGTACAAGGAAGTCCTTCCAAGACCACTACAAAACCAGGTTGTGGTCCTGCTTTGTCAACTAAGGTTGTCAAGGCATCTAATAAGGGATCAAAGTTCTTGGCTTGTTGCTTAGTAAACATATAAGCATTGGCAATCGCTTCTAAAACCTCACCCTTTGTATTTGCATTAGTACATGCTGCATAGACAAAATGCTGGCCAAGCTCGGTAGCGGCCTCGGCTAAATCACTCGTTCTGAATGCACGAATTGATTGCACGATATTGGGGCGCACACTGCGCAACATTGCCGGTGGCCCAGCATCCCTCATTGCCAAAGCGGCACGCCAAGAAGCTGTCACTTTTTTTCCTAGGTCTTGATTGGCAGCATAGGTCTGTAGACGGGATAGTCCGCCCTGGGCATAGATACTCGCAGCCGAGGTTTCTCGGTCAGCTTGATCATTTCTGTCCCAATTTTCTGCGCGGCTATGGTCTTCGACGCTTGCTGAAGTAATGTTTTCAGGAAGAATATTCATGATGGGTAATAGATTACCCTTATCCCGCCCTCAAATCAAGCCCAATTGGACTACTTATTTTATAAGTTATTGATTTATATAAATAAATTAAAAGTAAGTAAACACTTACTAAACACTTTTATTCACTAAAATAAGCCTCTTGATTGGCTGGCTGCCTCGACAACCGCTAACGTCGTCACATTGACGATTCTTCGAACTGTGGCAGCTGGGGTCAAGATATGGATCGGTTTTGCAACACCCAATAACAGTGGGCCAATTGCCACACCATTGCCGGCTGCAGTTTTCAATAAGTTGTATGAAATATTTGCCGCATCGATATTGGGCAGGACCAATAGGTTAGCCTCGCCTCGCAAGGCAGACTTGGTAATGGCGCCGGCACGAATTTCGGGGTCAAGTGCGCAGTCCCCGTGCATTTCGCCATCGACTTCAAGATCAGGAGCTGTCGCTTGCAAAATTGCTAAGACCTCGCGCATCTTGACGGCTGAAGGCGCATCACTAGAACCAAAATTGGAGTGCGACAAGAGAGCAACTTTTGGGGTCATACCCAACTTACGCATCTCACCGGCTGCCAATAAAGTAATTTCTGCTAATTGAGCAGCAGAGGGATCAATGTTGACATGGGTGTCCACCAAGAAAACCTGACGATTGGGCAAAATCAGTCCAGACATTCCACCATAAACACTTGCCCCTGGCTCGTGTCCAATCACTTCGTCGATGTATTTAAGATGGGCAGCAACATTACTAATCGTTCCACAAATCATGCCGTCAGCCTGACCCTTTTTAAGGAGAATGGAACCAATTAGAGTGTTGCGGCGACGCATTTCCAACTTAGCAAAAGACTCAGTGACGCCCTTGCGCTCTGTTAGCTGCAAGTAGGTCTGCCAAAAATCTCTAAACCTGGAATCACTTTCTGGATTCACAATCTCAATATCAACGCCAGCTTTCATGCGCAGGCCGTATTTTTCAATGCGATGCTCAATTACAGAGGGGCGGCCAATCAAGATTGGATTTGCTAAATTTTCATCGAGCATAATTTGCACGGCGCGCATGACGCGCTCATTCTCACCCTCGCAGAACACAATGCGTTTTTGCTCCACCGGAATCTTCTTAGCAATCCCAAAAAGCGGTTTCATGATCGTGCCTGAGTGATACACAAATTGCTGCAACTGGTCTTTATAGACAGTGAAGTCTTTAATCGGCCGGCTTGCAACACCACAATCCATGGCAGCCTTGGCCACCGCTGGGGCAATTACAGTAATTAGGCGGGGATCAAAAGGTTTTGGAATTAAATAGTCAGGGCCAAAGCTTAAATTCTCGGAGCTATAAACGGCCGCTACAACATCGCTTTGCTCTGCCCGAGCCAATTCAGCAATAGCTTTCACTGCTGCAATTTCCATTTCGCGGGTAATGGTCGTTGCACCGACATCCAAAGCACCCCGAAATATAAAGGGGAAACACAAAACATTGTTTACCTGATTGGGATAATCGGTTCGTCCGGTTGCCATAACCGCATCGGACCGAACCAGCTTAACTTCCTCCGGCAGGATTTCTGGGGTGGGGTTGGCCAAAGCAAATACGAGCGGTTTGTTGGCCATTCGTTTTACCATTTCTGGTTTCAAAACACCGCCGGCCGATAGCCCCAAGAAAACATCAGCGCCCTCGATGACTTCACCCAAAGTGCGTTTATCGGTCTTTTGGGCAAACGGTGATTTCTGTGGATCCATCAACTCCGTTCGACCCTCAAACACCACACCGACAATATCGGTCACCCAAATATTGCCTTTTGGTAAACCCAAATCAACCAATAACTCCAAGCAAGCAAGCGCTGCAGCACCTGCGCCTGAGGTCACTAGCTTGACCTGACTGATATCTTTGCCGACTACTTTTAAACCATTAAGAATGGCAGCCGCAACCACGATGGCTGTGCCATGCTGGTCATCATGAAAGACCGGAATCTTCATGCGCTCACGTAATTTGCGCTCGACCAAGAAACAATCTGGAGCCTTAATATCCTCTAAATTAATTCCACCAAAAGTGGGCTCAAGAGCAGCAATCACCTCGACCAACTTCTCGGGGTCACTTTCATTGACTTCAATATCAAATACATCGATTCCAGCAAACTTTTTAAATAGAACGGCCTTCCCTTCCATCACCGGCTTACTAGCAAGAGCACCAATATCACCTAAACCAAGCACAGCAGTTCCATTGGTAACCACGCCTACTAAATTTCCACGAGCGGTATACCGAAAGGCAGTGGCAGGGTCTTTTTTTATTTCTTCGCAAGCGGCAGCAACTCCCGGGGTATAGGCCAAGGCCAGATCGCGCTGATTCGTTAACTGTTTCGTTGGCGTAACCGCAATTTTTCCAGGCACCGGAAACTCGTGATACTGCAATGCAGCCTCACGCAAGGCTTTAATTTGCTCTTCTTTGTTTTGATTAGGCTTGTTTCCAGACTGACTCATAGTGATCCGCGTGCAAAAGATGATGGCGTTATGGCCCGAAGGGCTCTCAATATTGCAATAAACAATAAATACTTTTGTTGATTTTGGCTAAGGACTCTATTCTATTCCTCCCCCAGGATTACTGCGAAAACGCCCTTGGGGGGAGCCACCCATCTTCGGGCTAACCCACTAGACAAAAAGGGATCGCCAAACCACGCCTAAAATGAGCTCATGTCCAAATCAATGCACACCCCCTCAGTACCCAATTCAGAGATTACAGGCGAGTTCGCCCTGATTGAGTCAATCTTTAAAGCGGGTGCTTTAGCCATGGCAAATGCAAACCCTGAAAACGCTCCCGCTTTAGGGATTGGAGATGATTGCGCCCTAATCCAGCCCAAAAATGGCGAGCTAATGGCTATTACCAGTGATTTATTGCTTGCAGGTAGGCATTTTTTTGAAGATACCGATCCTTACCGTTTGGGAAAAAAATCCCTAGCCGTTAATCTTTCTGATTTGGCCGCTATGGGAGCAAAGCCAATTGGGTTCACACTTTCACTCGCATTACCAGTTATTGATACGGACTGGATTAAAGCGTTCGCAAGGGGGCTGTTTGAAGAGGCCCAGCAATACCACTGCCACCTCATTGGCGGCGATACCTCTGCTGGTCCACTAACCATTAACATCACAGCACTGGGAAGTGTCCCCAGTAATCAAGGTATTCGACGAAGTGGCGCCCGGGTAAATGACGATATCTGGGTATCTGGGTTGCTAGGTGATGCGCGCCTAGCCCTCGCCCACGCTCGCAAGGAATGGGCTCTTAATCTAAGTTCTGCGCAATTAACAATCATTAATCAACGTCTTCATGAGCCAACTCCACGTATCGAGCTTGGTCTGGCATTACGAGGAATTGCAAATGCGGCTCTAGACATCTCCGATGGATTGCTGGGCGATCTGAGCCATATTCTGCGGGCGTCTAATTTGAGTGCTCAGGTGTGGATAGACTCTTTACCACTATCGGATGTCTTACAAGAACAAGAAGAGCATATCCGTCGTCAATGCGCTGCTGCTGGTGGTGATGACTACGAATTGTGTTTCACGGCCGATGCAAAGCATCGGCCCCAAATTGAAAAAATTGCAAGCGATCTACATATTCCTCTAACTCGAATTGGTCAAATCCTTCATAAAAAAGAAAATATGGGGGGCCAAGGAATTGTCCTGCTCGATCAGCAAAACAAACCGCTTGAGCCCGAGGAGACAACCAAGCTCCTTCGCTCATTTGATCACTTCAAAGCATAAGTTTTTATTGATGAAGAATTCATCTCCAGCAATATCCCTCCCTTGGATGCTTGGCTCTATTCATCGCACGATTGCGCTTGGCTTTGGTAGCGGACTAAGTCGCTTTGCCCCTGGTACCGCTGGCACCCTTCTAGCATGGGTTCTGTATCTTGCTATCCAATCCGTATCTTCGAATACGGTAATAGTGCTGTTGCTCATTTTTGGATTGATTTATGGTTGTTGGGCCTGCGGTATCTGCAGCAAAGAGCTTGGTCTCCCCGATCATGGAAGCATAGTGTGGGATGAAATCATTGCTTTTTGGCTAATTCTTTTTTGTATTGGGCCCACATCGTTTGCAATACAAGCAATTGCATTTGCCGTATTTCGTTTTCTAGACGCAATGAAGCCTTGGCCCATCAGCTGGGTTGATCGATACTTCAAAAAAAATGCTCAAACAAATTCAACGCAGGGAGTCATTTGGCACGGTTTTGGCATCATGGCCGATGACCTAGTGGCAGCTCTATTTACAATTATTCTGATCCTAATCATCCCTAACTGGTTTGCATGAATCAATCTATTAGTTCATTAGTTCGAACTCTGGCAGATCTTCTCC
This sequence comes from Burkholderiaceae bacterium, assembly GCA_027486235.1. GTDB lineage: Bacteria > Pseudomonadota > Gammaproteobacteria > Burkholderiales > Burkholderiaceae > Polynucleobacter > Polynucleobacter hoetzingerianus. The sequence goes on along the minus strand of JAIXPN010000067.1, from coordinate 15,019 downwards.
AGAAATCATGGCTAAAGATTTCGCTCGCTGAGTCCTGTACCGGCGGCTTACTAGCCGCTCACCTCACAGCGCAAGCGGGATCAAGTCATTGGTTTGATCGGGGCTTTGTTACCTATAGTAATGCTGCTAAAACGGAGAGCATTGGGGTGCCGCCCTCACTCATCGAGCAATATGGTGCAGTCAGTGAGGAGGTCGCCAAAGCAATGGCACAAGGGGCCTTAAACCATAGTGCAGCAGAAATCAGTATCGCCATCACCGGAATCGCTGGCCCAGGTGGTGCAACTGAAAATAAGCCTGTTGGCACGGTGTGCTTTGCGTGGGCGATTCAAAAACCAAGAAATCCCACACTACTCATTACCAGTACTCAAAACTTCAATGGCAATCGTCAAGAAATTCGTGAACAAGCTTGTGCTTTTGCTCTAAGAGAACTTATCCGCCAACTAAATCGCTAAGCCCACGCTCGACTTGCTCTAGTTCGACTTAAGCCAGCCTTTGTGGCGGAAATACCCAAGCGGAATCATGGCTGAAATAATCATGGTGACAATTGCAGCCGGATAGCCCCAGGTCTCTCTTAACTCAGGCATAAACTCAAAGTTCATACCCCAGATGCTGGCCAATAAGGTAGGCGGCATCAGGGCAACAGAAACCACGGAGAAGATCTTAATTATTTTGCTCTGGTTCAGACTAATAAAGCCCACCGTTGCATCCATCAAGAAGTTAATCTTATCGAACAAGAATGCCGTGTGATTTTCTAAAGAATCAATATCACGCAGAATTTGACGAGCCTCCTCTTGCTGTTCATCCGAAAGCAACTTACTACGCATTAGAAAAGATAGCGCGCGACGGGTATCCATCACATTACGACGAATTCGGCCATTCGTATCTTCTTCAGTGGCAATCGTTTCTAAGACTCCTGCAGCATCAGCATCTGAAATAGTCTCTGACAATACGCGCTTACCAGCCTGCTCAAGATTTTCATAGACTTCCTCTAGAGCATCTGCTGAGTACTCTGCATCGGTGGAGTACAAATCAAGCAGAACATCTTTAGCATTACTGACTGAGCCTGGGCGTAAACGCGCACGCAGACGCACCAGTCGAAATACCGGTAAATCCTCATCATGAATTGAGAAAAGAACTTGGTTTGTTAAGACGAATGCTACCCTCACGTTGCGTGATGTGTCTTCTTCGTCTAACAAGAAATCGGTACGAATATGCAGATGCCCATCGTCTGCTTCAAAGTAGCGAGCAGACGCCTCCAAATCACCCAAATCATCGAGCTCAGGCAGTTGAACTGCAAAAGCTTCTTTAATCCAGAGAAGTTCTTCTTCCTCGGGATCGATAACATCGATCCAAATGGGATTGTGGTGCTGGAGTAGTTCATTGCGATCTTCGACTTGCTCTTGCGACAGACGGCCATTTTGTAGGACGAACAAGTTGATCATGGTGAACTCCCGACGAATGCGCTAGTTTATCCTATGCACTATGAATAGTTCATTACATTTGCCAAAAAAAGGGGGGTCCTTTCGGGACCAGATCGAGGCTGCTTGGGCTGCGCAGGGCAGCATGCTCTGCTTGGGATTGGATCCTGATCCCAAACGATTCCCGCCCTGCTTGGCGGGTACAGCCGAGCCCATCCTTGAATTTTGTAAGGCGATTGCCGACAGTACCGCTGACTTGGTCTGTGCATTTAAACCACAGTTTGCCTACTTTGCCTCCCAAGGGGCTGAGGTCCAACTTGAAAAATTAATCAGTTACCTTAAAACCCACTACCCCAATATCCCCGTCATTTTGGATGCTAAACGCGGCGATATCGGTAGTACCGCAGAGCACTATGCTATTGAGGCATTCGAGCGCTATGGAGCTGATGCCGTTACCGTCAACCCGTATATGGGTAAAGATTCTGTTGAGCCCTATTTGCAGTATGCCGGTAAGGGGGTAATCATTCTTTGCAGAACCTCCAATCCGGGCGGGTCAGATCTTCAAAACCTGAATGTCAATCAAAATGGCGCCCTCTTTGAGAAAGTAGCCCTCCTGGCCAAAGAATGGAATCAATCAGGTCAAATTGCCTTGGTGGTTGGCGCAACCTATCCTGCGGAAATTGCACGAGTTCGATCGATCGTGGGCAATATGCCTCTATTAATCCCAGGGATTGGTGCCCAAGGCGGTGATATTGATGCCACAGTAAAGTCCGGGGCAATTCCTGGTCATCCAGGCGTGGGGATGATCATCAACTCATCGCGCGCAATCCTGTATGCCAGCGCTGACAATGACTTTGCCAAAGCCGCCAGAAAGGTGGCGGAGCAGACTCGCGATGCCCTCCGAGCAGCGCAATTAAAAAGCTAAGTCGATTTAAAGCAGCCCTAATCGCTGTTGCTGTTTGCCACCCAGTTATTTTAACTTCGGCAAAACAATTCGATCCATACCATCAAGGATAAATTGTTGACGAGCACTAAAGTCAATACTGCCACGCCTGCAATATTTATTCTTATCAAAACATTTAGGTGCCGGTAGCGCTGAAGCTAAGGCAGCAGCTTGATCGCGCCTAATGTTTTTAGGGCTACTCACAAAGTAGTGCTGAGTAGCTGCGCCAATACCAAAAATACCCTCACCCCACTCAACTGAGTTCATGTAGATTTCGAAGATACGCTGTTTTGACAAAATCAACTCCAATAGGCCCGTAATAATGAGCTCCTGAGCTTTACGGAAATAATTTTTCTCTGAAGATAGAAATAAATTTTTTGCTAGTTGTTGGGTAATCGTTGATCCACCGCGGACCGCCTTACCACCGGCTTTTTGATTTTTTTCCCAGGCTTTTTGCATATCCTCGATACGAACACCGAGGTGAGTAAAAAAAATATCATCTTCGCTTACCAAGATTGCACGCTTGAGATCATTGCTAATCTGAGCATATGGAACCCAGCGATGCTGAATCGGGCAAGTCATACTGAAATGACACAGACGCCGATGCTCTGCCCTTTGAAACGCTGTACTACTTGGATTAATAAAAATCCACAATGTAATTTGCACCACAAAGTAAAGCTGAATTGCAACAACTCCCCAGATGATGCATTTCAAAAAATAGCTAAGCCACCTCATTGGACCTAGACTTGACGCAAACTGGCAAGCACCGATCGTGTATCGAGTGACTGTAAATCAACTTTGCGCCAAAGCATAAATGCCTCAGCAGCCTGCTCAACCAGCATACCCAGACCATCACTGATTCGGCAACCTCGCTGCAAAGCTTGTTGCATAAACGGAGTGACTCGTCCGTAAAGCAAATCATAGGCAAAACAAGGTGAATGAAATACCTGATTTGCAGCCAAATCACTCAATGGGCTTTGTTGATCAAGGCCAGCAGCACTTGCATTAATCACTAGATCAAAGTGAACTTGATTGACTTGATCAAGCCGCTCCATAGGCCATGCCTCGAGATCAACCGCTAATGTATTCGCGAGATCCTGAAAAGAGGCTACCAATTCCTGTGCTTTATGCACAGTGCGGTTTGCCACAATCAAACTGTCAGGCTCTGCCTGCAAAATAGGGCCAATGATTCCTCTGCTGGCCCCGCCGGCACCCAATATCAGGATGCGCTGATTCTTTAGATCAATCCCTTGAGACCTCAAATCACGCACTAAACCAACTCCATCTGTGTTGTCACCAATCAGCTGACCGTTGTCTTGCCATACTGTGTTCACAGCACCTGCCAACTTTGCACGAGGAGTCAATTGCTGACAGAGGGACAACGCATCTAATTTGAAAGGGACTGTGATACTCAAACCCTTGCCACCCATCTTAAAAAATGCAACCAGCATCTTGGTAAATTGATCAGGCTGGGGCTGAATGCGAACATAGACAAGAGCTTGCTTACTATTGCATGCAAATTTTTCATGGATCAGTGGGGATTTGCTGTGCGCAATCGGATTACCAAAAACAGCATACACATCTCTACCCTGAAAGAGTTCGGTCTCTAATTGCGAAAGAAATGGGTAATTACTCATTGATTCGCTCCATTCTTCAGCTCAAAACGATTTCCAGATCGTTCTTTTGTATCGCGCGTGAACTCAAAAGTCGATACCCAGTCCAAAATATCCAGTTGCCTGCGCATCTCGGGGGGAAAAGGTCCATAAGGAGCGGCGGCACGCACAATCGCGATTGCCTGCCGATCCAGCTCTGGGATGCCAGAAGATCGACTAAGTTCAATGCCTTCACGCCCTTTGCTATTACTTGCTATTCGACCCTCAGCATCAACACTGACCGTTAAAACTAAACTTCCATAAAGAGGCCGTCCTTGAACCCTTGGAAAAAAGGTGTTGCCATAAGCCTCAATCTTTTGACGCATCGCATCGTAGTAATACGCAAATGCTACTGTCTTCGTACTACTTGCGCTCAACACTGCGCGTCGCGGCAGCCGCCCCTCAGGACTCAATCGCCTTGATAACTCTGCCTCTAATGCATTGATCTCTGCAATCTGCCTAAGCTCTTCACCGCTTCGCTTACCTGAAGCCTGCTTTTTTTCAGTTTCTAGTGAAGAAAGTAATTGCTTTTGACGTCTCTCTAAAGATTCTAATTTCGCATCGGCGCCGAGACGCGCTCGATGCATGGCAGTCGCATCTTGATTGATCGTTAGACCGCCGCCATCCAGATCTGCTTGTGCAAGCTTCTGGGGTTTTTGTGGCGGAGCTTTGCTGCTAGCATTCACCAAAACAACACTGAGGGGAGTGTTTAAGCGTCGATCTTGATCATTCACATCAAACCACCGATAGCTCAAAAACAGGCCATGCAGAATCACGGAAACGATTAAAGCAACCCATAACGGACGGATTCGATTGGTCGTATTAGTGAAATTCATGGCAATACTCACTTTGCAGACCCAATCTCGATCGTGCTGGAGGGGCTGGTTTCAGAAGATTCTGGAATGTCCTCGAGCTCTACCAAGCGCGCCACAGCCGTTAATTGCAATAGATCAATGTCCATGACCTCAATCTTAGCGCGAGTCATTCTGGGTTGATTGGCTAGTTCCGGGATGGGTAAATGCAAGGGAATCTGCTCTACGCGCACCATGCCCTCCTTCAGATGACGAACGTGAAGACTGGCAGGCAATCCCTGCTGTGCAATCCACCGTAGGCACCAATATTTTTCAATCTTGTCTTGATGTTCACCATATTGTTGATAAACATTTTCAAAGTCAGCTGCAATTCCCATCAAAGTCGCATCTTTTGGCACAAATGGAGCAACCATCTTTGCAGTAACTCCATTTCTAGTCAGGGCTATTAATTGCCATTGATTAACTAAATCAGCATACCGCCGTAAGGGCGACGTACACCACGCATAGAAATCGACTCCCAAACCCTCATGCGGTCCTGGGGTGGTTTGCATCCGCGTTCGCTGTGGTCCCCAACCCTTCTGGGTTCGAAATAATGCTGGCAAGCCATGATCGGCCAGCTGTTGGCCCCAAATGCGATTACATAAGATCATGCACTCAGCCACAATCGAATCCAAGATAGATCCCCGTAATCGTGGCTCTATCTCAACGGTTTGACAGTCGGTACTAAACCTAAAATGAAAGTCTCTGGCCAAGGCATTTGGATCAGTAACTCCCAGTGTCTCAATGCGTAAACCACTCTGGGCCCGCTGCTCCTGGCGCCTACTGTGTAATTGCTTCGCCAGGGTCCAGAGTATTGATAACTCATTTTGATAAGGCAAATCAGATGTCTGATCAGCCAGAGATTCCTCGCTGATACGGTGTTCTAGATCATCCAGCCGTAAATTTCTCTTAATCGGAACCAGCTCTAATTTAGTTTCTGGGGTGGTATCCAATAGATCACCCTGAGCATTAATCTCCACATACAGAGAAATAGCAGGGCAATGTTTTCCTTGGTCTAAGGAAAAAAAATTGACGAAATCATCTGGAAGCATCGTGATTTTGTCACCAGGGAAATACACGGTTGACATCCGCTGCCGTGCAACCTGATCAAAACGGTCGTCTTTTTGAATAAATAAACCCGGAGCGGCAATATGTACTCCAAGGCGATAGCGATCGCCCCCTATAGCATTCAACGACAGAGCGTCATCAATTTCAGTTGTGCCTGCATCGTCAATAGAAAAAGCTCTCACTTCGGCAATGGGCAAATCCGCAATGCAAACATTGAATGCCTCGGCATCCAAACCAAAGTCTGCCGAGAAACCCTTCCCATTAGAAAAATGCTGGCGTAAAAACTGCCCATGGTGATAGGTTAATGGTGAATCCAAAGCTCCACAACGTATCATGAGCTGAGCGGGATGTTCACCGGTTTGCTCACAGGCCGCATGAAATGCTTTATATGCGAGACTATTTTTATCCGGTGAGAACAACAGCGCATTGACTTGAGGGCGAAGCGCTTCTGGCAGTTGACCGGCCACCAAGTCCGCCCGCCAAAGTTCTTGCTGCTCATGTTCCTTTTTCTTGCGCTCGATTGCTGCTAAGCCAGCTTGCAGTTGCTCAAGTGGAGCGCGCATAAACTTTCCACGCCCTTTGCGACGAAAGTAAACTGGGGCAGCCTGCAGAGCAATTGCCAAAGCGGCATACTGCTCCGAAACTACTGCATCTCCAAAATACTCTTTTGCAATCGTTGAAAAAAGAAACTCATCGTCTGGAGCGCAGTCCCATAGAAGCTGTAAATCAATTGTTTGCGCTAGTTGATTTGCTTTTGTAATGAGAGTTTGCGCATCAGGCTTTTCAAACTGCAGCCATACATCTTTTGCCTTTAATTTGAGATGTTTGCCCGATACAGCACTAACTTGCCAAGACTGTGTATCACCCGATCCAGAGGAAGATAAAACAGTTGCAGCACGTATATCGCCGCCTTCCTCATAGAGTAAGTGCATTTAGAGAGAAATCCCGCCGCTTGCTTCAATGGTCACGCCATTGACATAACTCGCCTCATCACTTGCTAAGAATAAATACACATTAGCCATCTCCTCTGGAGTTCCCAAACGGGCCATCCATGAACGCTGTTCAATGCTTTGCAAAATATTTGCTGGCATCGCCTTCACCATCTCGGTTGCAATAAAACCAGGACAAACTGCATTCACCCGAATTCCTTTTTGACCAAACTCGCGTGCCCAGGTTTTAGTGAACCCAATCACACCAAACTTCGATGCAGAATAGTTCGTTTGCCCAAAATTTCCATACAGACCAACTACACTGGAAGCATTCACAATGGCGCCTTTGTTTACTTCAAGCATATGGGGAATCACAATCTGCGTGCAGTTAAATACACCCTTTAAATTGACATCAATCACTTGATCAAATTGTGCCTCGGTCATTTTGACCAAACGGGCATCCTGCGTAATACCGGCATTATTAATCAATATATCGATGCGATGATGTTTAGCAATAATTTCGTCGACAGCACTTTGCACACTTGCGCGATCAGCGACATTCATTACATAAGGTTCGGCATGCTTGAGTTTTGAAACTGCCTCTTGAACCGCATTGGCATTTATATCCGCCACCATCACTTTGGCGCCCTCTTCAGCAAAGCGCTTTGCCGTGGCAAATCCAATACCATTTGCAGCACCAGTAATTAAAGCTATCTTATTGTGCAATCGCATTACCATTCCTTTTTTCTTATTTCTTGCTAACCCAGGCCTTGCAAAATTCTTTTATGGACTCCACCAAAGCCGCCATTGCTCATCACCAAAATATGATCATTAGGTTTTGCTTTGGCACATACGGCCTCAACTAGTCGGCTCAAATCATGAAAATGCCTGCCCTTTTCGCCTAATGGTGCTATTGCATTTTCCAGATCCCAACCCAAAGCGTCCTTACCGCTAATTGCCCCATAGGCAAAGACCAAATCCGCCGATCGCAAACTCTCTGGTAATTGTGATTTCATAACACCTAATTTCATCGTGTTTGAGCGTGGCTCTAACACCGCCAAAATACGAGCATGACCAACTTGTTTGCGCAACCCATCAATCGTCGTTGCAATCGCAGTGGGATGATGTGCAAAATCATCGTAAATGTAAATATTATTTTTCACGCCAATCAATTCAAGGCGGCGCTTCACATTCTTAAACTCTGCCAATGCTCTGGCAGAATCTTGAGGGCTGATACCGATGTGGTTTGCAGCAGCAATTGCCGCTAGCGCGTTTAGCTGATTATGTCGACCCATCACCCCAGAATCTTTTGCCCAATGAACCTCCGCACATTGTTGCGCGTGATGGAGTACAGCAAAATCGGCACCCAGTTTGCCTTCGGCATTCTGTAAGTCTGCAATCGACCATTCGCCCGTTTGCATACCAAAGCGCTGTAGTGCGCTCCAGCACCCTCGTTCGATAACTCGATCTAAAGACACTTCCATTGCGTTTGCAAGCACCAAGCCCTGCTGTGGGATGGTTCGCACTAAATGATGAAATTGGGTCTCAATGGCAGCGAGGTCTGGAAAAATATCCGCATGATCAAACTCGAGATTATTGAGGATCGCAGTTCGCGGTCTGTAGTGCACGAACTTACTCCGCTTATCAAAAAATGCTGTGTCGTATTCATCAGCCTCAATGACAAAATATTCACTCTGACCCAAGCGCGCCGAGACAGAGAAATTCAATGGCACACCACCAATCAAATATCCTGGGCTACGTTGATTAAATTCCAATATCCACGTTAGCATCGCAGTTGTTGTGGTTTTTCCATGAGTCCCGGCAACGGCCATTACATGGCGCCCCCTCAAAACCTGCTCTCCAAGCCACTGTGGTCCTGAGGTATAAGGCAAACCTTGGTTAAGAATTGCCTCTAGAAGGGGGTTGCCGCGAGACACCACATTACCAATCAGAAATAAATCGGGTTTGGATTTAAATTGCTGTAGTTGATCGGGGGAGTATCCTTCGATCAGTTCTATCCCTTGGGCCTCAAGCTGAGTACTCATGGGTGGGTAAACATTGGCATCGCAACCGGTTACTTGGTGACCAGCTTGACGAGCAATTGCCGCGATCCCACCCATAAAGGTTCCGCAAATGCCCAAGATATGTATATGCATGCGAGGATTTTAGCCAAGGAGTTCCATGAACCGTCGTCAATTTTTACTAGGAAGTGGTGTTGCAATCATTGCGGCCACCGCCGGTGCCCTAATTGCCAACTGGAAAACGAGTTTGCATAAAGCCTCTAATGAGGCAGTTAGCGCCCTTTTTGAGCGAGAGTGGTTTTCACCAGATCAGAAACCAATATCAACCGCAGATTGGAAAAATAAAGTCTTAATCGTCAATTTTTGGGCGTCTTGGTGCCCGCCTTGCGTTGAAGAAATGCCCACATTGGACAAAATTCAGGGTGAATATGATCCGAAAAAGATGTTAATTGTTGGCATCGGCATTGATTCACCCTCCAACATTCGCCAATTTATTGAAACTACCATTATTTCCTATCCAATTGTTTTGGGTGGTCTAGGAGGCAATGAGGTGAATAAAATGTTGGGTAATCCCTCAGGCGCCCTTCCCTTTACTGTGGCAATTAATGCAAAAGGGGCTATAACAGGTCGTAAGTTAGGTAAAATATCGGAAGATGAGCTAAGAAAGATGATTAAAGAGGCTATTTAATGTACGATAGCTACTTTTATTGACTGAAGCCGCATCTCATTAAACTCCTTTTTACGTCCATTTTGAATAAAAAAGGGGATTTTTCTAGGTATAGGTCCGACATACAGGTATACTGCATCTCACACGATTTACCCTGGTTTTAAGCCAAATTAAGCGGTATTTTTCAATAACTGTAGCGATCTATGTCAAAAAATACTCTGAATCGATCTGTTCTTGTTATTCAAGGCCCCAACTTGAACCTATTGGGGACTAGAGAACCCGGGGTCTACGGCAATACAAGCCTAGACGATATCCATCAAAAACTAGCAAAACTAGCCGGTGCCGCAGGAATCTCACTGGAAACCTTTCAAAGCAATCATGAGGGTGAATTAATCGATCGAGTCCAAAAGGCAAAGAAGGATGAAATTGGCTTCATCATTATTAATCCAGGTGGCTTTACCCATACCAGCGTCGCCCTAAGAGATGCCTTAGCAGGGGTAGCCATTCCATTTATTGAAGTTCATTTATCCAATATTCATCAGCGCGAAGAGTTCCGCAAGCACTCCTACTTTTCGGATTTAGCCACAGGCGTTATTTGTGGTCTCGGCGCTCAAGGTTATGAGCTTGCACTTAGTGCGATTGAAAACAGACTATCTCCACAGTAAATACCCATCAATACGAGGTTTAGCATGGACTTAAGAAAACTAAAAACACTAATTGACCTAGTCTCTGACTCCGGGATTTCGGAATTGGAAGTAAGCGAGGGCGAGGACAAGGTTCGTATTGTGAATACACGTAGCGGAGCAATAACTGCCCACACCAGCTCCGCTCCCAGCGCTCCAGTAATGCCGGCGCCCGTCCATGTCGAGCCTGCTGCAGCCCCTGTAAGCGCACAGATCCCCGATATCGGGTCAACTCCCTCAGATGGCTTCATTCAAAAATCACCGATGGTTGGCACCTTCTATCGATCGCCAAACCCTGAGGCTCCAGCATTTGTCAATGTGGGCGATACCGTTACTGTTGGGCAAACCCTATGCATCATCGAAGCAATGAAACTACTCAATGAAATCGAATCCGAGAAAGCCGGCATTGTGAAACAAATTTTGTGTGAAAACGGTCAAGGTGTTGAATTTGATCAACCTCTCTTCATCATCGCCTGATCGCAACACCTGAGCCCAAATCATGTTTGACAAAATCCTGATCGCCAATCGTGGCGAAATTGCCCTTCGAATCCAGCGTGCCTGTCGCGAGCTTGGTATTAAAACAGTGGTGGTCTATTCCACCGCAGACAAAGATGCAAAGTATGTGAAGCTTGCGGATGAGGCGGTTTGTATTGGCCCCGCTCCATCTGGACAAAGCTATCTCAACATGCCTGCGATTATTTCTGCAGCAGAAGTAACCGATGCTGAAGCGATTCACCCCGGGTATGGCTTTCTCTCCGAAAATGCGGACTTTGCAGAGCGCGTAGAAAAGTCTGGCTTTGCCTTCATTGGACCGCGCCCTGAATCGATTCGCCTGATGGGAGACAAGGTCTCAGCCAAGAATGCCATGATTAAAGCAGGGGTTCCTTGTGTTCCTGGATCAGCGGGTGCACTGCCTACCGATAATCCCAAAGAAATTATTGCTACCGCCAAACGGGTAGGCTATCCAGTCATTATTAAAGCTGCAGGTGGTGGTGGTGGTCGCGGAATGCGAGTTGTACACACTGAAGCTGCGCTTATCAGTGCGGTCAACATGACTCGGGAAGAGGCTGGGCGAGCCTTTGGTAATCCAGAGGTCTATATGGAGAAGTTTCTAGAAAAACCACGCCACGTCGAGATTCAGGTATTGGCAGATACCCATGGCAATGCAGTTTGGCTGGGTGAGCGCGACTGCTCGATGCAGCGGCGTCATCAAAAAGTCATTGAGGAAGCTCCGGCACCAGGTATTGACCGCAAACTAATTGCCAAAATTGGTGAGCGCTGTGCCGACGCCTGTAAAAAAATTGCCTATCGTGGGGCTGGAACTTTTGAGTTTCTCTATGAGAGGGGTGAATTCTTTTTCATTGAAATGAACACGCGTGTGCAGGTTGAACACCCAGTCACCGAAATGATTACAGGTATTGATATTGTTCAAGAACAAATTAAGATTGCTGCGGGGCAAAAACTCAGTTTCCGTCAAAAGGATATTGTTTTCAAAGGACATGCGATTGAATGTCGCCTTAATGCGGAAGATCCCTTTAAATTCACTCCAAGCCCAGGACGGATTCAGTCCTGGCATATGCCTGGCGGCCCTGGGATTCGGGTTGATTCACATGCCTACAGCGGATATTTAGTACCACCCAACTACGACTCCATGATTGGAAAACTAATTGCCTATGGGGCAACCCGTGAGCAGGCAATTCGTAGAATGCGTATCGCTTTATCTGAGCTTGTGATTGACGGCATCCAGACCAATGTACCCCTTCATCGCGAGCTGATGCTGGATTCCAAATTTGTGGAAGGCGGCACTAGTATTCATTATTTGGAGCAACGCCTTGAGGAACAGTCGGCCACACGTGGTAAAAAATAATTACCTCGCATTGAGTCGCTAATTAAAGTCAGATGCCGTATCGCGAACTCCAATTTACGGTAGTTGCAGAAATTGCTGAGCCGCTCGGTGATGCACTAATGGAACTTGGGGCGCTCTCAGTTTCGGTGGAAGATGCCTCTGCTGGTGGCTACGATGAGAACCCCCTATATGGCGAGCCGGGGCTCTCCCCAGAGGTACAAGCGTGGGATCTATCCAACGTTAAGGCCCTGTTTGGCGACGAAATCGATTTGAACTCAGATGATTTGATAAGCGATCTCAAAGAAGCTGGCTTTTCAGTATCTCAGCCATCGGAAACAATCATTGCTGATCAAGATTGGGTTTTGTTAACCCAAAGCCAATTTGAACCACTACAAATTGGCAAGCGCATCTGGATTATTCCCTCTTGGCATTCAAAGCCCAATGATCCCAATGCGATTTGTTTGGCTGTTGATCCAGGACTTGCTTTCGGCACCGGAAGCCATCCTACGACGCGTCTCTGTCTTGAATGGCTTGAGGAATTTACTCAACAATCTACAAATCGTGGAAAAAGTCTCATAGATTATGGTTGTGGCTCAGGGATTTTGGCGATTGCGGCTCACAAACTCGGCTTTGGACTTGTCTTTGGAACCGATATTGACCCGCAGGCAATTGAATCAGCCAAATCAAATGCACAGCAAAATGAAGTAGGCATTGACTTCCAGCTGCCAGATGATATTGATAAGACCATTGGCCATCAGCAATTTGACGTTGTGATGGCAAACATCCTAGCCAATCCACTGCAAGTTCTTGCGCCAGCCCTGATTGCCCGACTTAAGCCGGGCGGCCATTTAGTGCTTTCAGGCATCTTAGAAAGACAAGCCAATGAGGTCATTGCAAGCTATCAAAACGCTATACAGCTCTCTGTCTATGCTGTCCATGAGGGTTGGGTATGTTTAGCAGGCACATTGACGCCCAAAACAAAAAGTGTAGTTTTGGCATCTAAAGCGTCGGGGGACATATCACATAGAGCCTTACCTATCGCTGGAGATAAAGTTCTCCTTCAGACCGTTCATCGGGCTCCAAAGCAGCGAGGCATAAAAAAATATGCCTTGATTGCACTGATTGCTCTACTGATTGCCTATCCAGTGGCTACCATCTTCTGGCGGATGCCGGTACTTCATGCACTTGCTCCAAGTATCGATAGCGGCGCTAATCCGATCACCCTGGGGGCATTTAATACCCTGCAAAAGATTGATCAGGCTCTTTGTGAATGGATTCCCTGCGATCGCAAAGCGGTTGCCGATTTCAAGGCATGGCGTTTTCTATCGGCTAATCTGGGGATGGATGAAACAAAAAAACTTGGGGCTGAATTACCTGCTGTTCAGTCTATTTTGCAGATCGAGCTTCAAAACCGCTTAGCCGTTCCAATTGCCGTGCCCAATCTTGAGCTGACACTAAGAGATGCGGATGAGAAAACAATTGCTCGAATCATTCTCACACCCGAGGAATGGCTTCCAAAGCCCTGGCAAAGTGCTCATCCAAGCTTTTTATTAACGGGTGCTCCAGCGGGTGAGCTATTTAGCTTATCAATGCCTGTACAACTGCCTGCAAACGCAGCCGGCTATCGCCTGCGTGTGGCGTATCCAAATCAACTTCCTACGACCCCTTCTTAATTTCAGAAAGAATTTATGGCTAGCATCATTTGCGGTTCCATTGCCTATGACACCATCATGACCTTTGATGGTCGTTTTCAAGATCAAATCCTGCCGGATCAAATCCACATTTTAAATGTTGCCTTCCTGGTTCCCAGTATGCGCAGAGAATTTGGTGGCTGTGCAGGTAATATTGCCTACAACCTCAAACTACTCGGTGGCAATCCTTTGGTCATGGCTACTGTTGGGGCAGATGCAGATCCCTATCTTCAGCGCCTTGATACTCTTGGCATCAGTCGATCGCATGTCAAAAAAATGGATGACGCCTTTACAGCTCAAGCCATGATCACGACCGATATGGCTAATAATCAAATTACTGCCTTTCATCCTGGGGCCATGAACCACTCCCATCTGAATCGGGTTGCTGACTGTGCCAAGAATCTGGGCAATGCAAGCTCGCACTTTGGAATCGTGGCGCCTGATGGCCGGATTGGCATGTGGGAGCACTGCCATCAATTCGCCGAGGCGGGGATTCCATTTATCTTTGATCCAGGCCAAGGCTTACCCATGTTTAATGGCCAAGAACTCCTCGAACTTGTAAAACTAGCCAGTTTTGTTGCTGTGAACGACTACGAAGGCGAAATGCTTTGCCAGCGTACAGGTCTGTCTCTAGAGCAATTAGCCAAGGAGGTAAAGGCGCTAATTGTGACTAAAGGAGCCCACGGCGCAGAAATTTATGCGGATGGTAAGAATTTCGCGATACCAGCCGTGAAACCAGAAAAAATTGTCGATCCCACTGGTTGTGGTGACGCATTCCGTGGCGGCCTGCTATATGGTCTGGAAAATAATATCGATTGGGAGAGCACTGGCCGCCTTGCAAGTTTGATGGGCTCGATCAAAATTGCTCATCAGGGCCCCCAAAATCATCAACTCACTCGCGCAGAGATCTTTGAGCGCTTCCAAAAAGCCTTTGGATATCAACTTTAAGCAATAAAAATGGGGTCCCGAAGGACCCCATCTGTACTACTTCAACTGTCCGTTCAGCTTACGCTTAGGGACGGCTGCCTGTAGGGAAAGGCCAAGCCGCAGCCGGATTCAACGCAGTTTGCGCTGGAGCTGCAACGGCGGGCTTAGCCGCGGGCTTTTTTACAGAAGCCCCTTTCTTTTTGGCAGCAGGCCTTTTCTTAGCTGCTTTTTTAGCAGGCTTTTTCTTGGCAGCTTTTTTCTTTTTAGCAGCAGGACGCTTTTTAGCTACTTTTTTCTTAGCAGCTTTTTTAGCGGCAGGCTTC
>JAIXPN010000018.1 GCA_027486235.1 Burkholderiaceae bacterium | reverse complement strand
TTGTGCCGTCAACTGCTGACGGGTTAGGTTAAAAAAACTTCAGAGGGCGGGCGTTAACCGTAGATGCCGACTAAAGTGCCAAAACTACAGCTGGTTTCGCAATTCTGCGTACCAGCTTAAAACTTGCGCAACAGCCTGATCGACCGATAGATTGGATGTATCAAGCAAATACGCACCCTCAACACATTGGAGGGGCGCAGTTCCTCGATTGGTATCCCGGGCATCGCGCTCCTGCAAATCTTGCAAAAGGACGTTCATTCTAGCAGAAATTCCCTTAGCGATCAATTGCTTATATCGACGCTCCGCCCTGGCCTGGACGCTAGCGGTTAAATAGACCTTCAAAACCGCGTCAGTAAAGATTCTGCTGGCCATATCCCGGCCATCTGCGACTAAACCCGGTTTTTGCCTAAAAGAGCGTTGTAGGGTCAATAAAGCATCCCTGACTTCAGAATAAATGGCGACCTGCGAGGCTCGGCTTCCTATCTTTTCCTCTCGAATAGCCTCGCTTACATCTCTGCCTGCCAGCAAAACTACGCCGTCTTTAAATTCAATCTGCATGCCTGAAGCGAGGGAACCAAGGGCTATCGGGTTATCCACTGAAATCCCCTCTTTTTCACTGGCAAGGGCAACGAGACGGTAAAGAGCGCCGCTATCAAGATAATGAAATCCCAATTCAGCCGCAACACGCATAGCTACTGTTCCCTTACCGGAGGCGGTAGGACCATCAATAGCAATCACAGGAGGCAAATTACTGACCAAGTTATCTCCCCATCTTTTAAGATTAATACGTAATGCTAGCTAACTCAGAAAAATAACGGGGGAAAGTTTTGGCAACGCAATTTGGATCGTTAATCTGAATTTGCTTAGGGCCAAACGCGCTCAAAGAAAAACACATGGCCATACGATGATCATCATAGGTATCAATTCCACCAACAGGGGACTGCCAATCTTTTTGATCTAAGGGCTCAATCTCAATAAAGTCTGGCCCCTCAATAACGGTGGCACCCAATTTACGCAGCTCTTTAGCCATCGCTGCAATGCGGTCCGTTTCTTTGACGCGCCAACTCGCAATTTTTTCTAGGCGGGTCTTACCCTTTGCAAATAAAGCCATTACTGCGAGGGTCATTGCTGCATCGGGTATTGCAGTGCAATCGATCGTGATGCCACTTAATTGCCCATCACGCACACCGCTTGTTTGTAAATAATTATCGCCACGCTCGACCACCGCGCCCATTTTTTCAATTGCATCGGCAAAGGCAATATCACCTTGAATACTGGTCTTGCCAATACCTAAAACACGCACAGGCCCTTGACCCAAAACCCCGGCAGCCAAGAAATAGGATGCTGATGAAGCATCACCCTCCACATAAAAAGTTTTTGGGCTTGTATAAACAGCGCCAGACTGGGTGGGGGAAATCACAAAAGAGTTTTCATCTGGGCAGCTCACCACAACTCCAAAACGCGCCATAAGTTTTGTGGTGATATCAATGTATGGGCGAGAAATTAATTCTCCGATCACCTCAATCCGAATAGTTTGGCGTGCTATTAACGGTAACGCCATCAATAGAGCAGTTAAAAATTGGCTTGATACATCGCCCTTAACGCGAATCACATGAGGTAAGTTCAGCTTGCTCTTGTGGATCAACAGTGGCGGGTAGCCCACCTCCTTTTCATAATCAATCTGCGCTCCCACTTGTTTAAGACCATCTACCAAATCACCAATGGGGCGCTCATGCATCCGGGGCACACCTGATAAACGGTAGTTACCCTCTTGCATCACTAATGCGGCCGTTAGTGGACGAATTGCTGTACCAGCATTACCCATAAATAAATCTGCTTCTTTGCTTGGAAACAATCCGCCACAACCGCGTACCATGGAATCGAGGCCCTGATCCTCGATATGAATTCCAAGTTGACGCAATGCATTACGCATCACCTGAGTATCATCTGCATCCAATAATTGCTTTAGTGTTGTTACTCCGTTTGCAAGAGCGGCTAACAATAAAACACGATTTGAAATACTTTTGGAGCCCGGGAGGGTTATTTCACCTTTTGCACCTTGGAATGGCCCAATCTGAATTGCTGGACTTGCCATTAAGACTCATCCCACTTCTGTCGGGCCTGACTTGCCTTTTGAAAAACCTTTTCTAAGCCATCTGCATCTTCTTTAGCAATCATCTCGCGTAGACGCTGCGTGATGCTCAAATATTGATCAAGCTCTTTCAAAATCGCTTGCTTATTTGCAATGCAAATATCGCGCCACATCTCCGGACTGGATGCTGCAATCCGCGTGAAATCTCGAAAACCAGCCCCTGCATGTCCCAGTTTTTGCTCGGCATCCTCAGAATGAAGAACACTGGACATCAGGGCATAAGAGAGGACATGGGGTAAGTGAGAAACTGCCGCATATATCGCATCATGCTGAACTGCTGAGATACGCTTAGTCATTGAGCCCACTGTTGCCCAAAACCGCTCTGCCAGGGCAACATCAGTAGCGCTATTTTCCTGAAGCTGACAAATAATTGTTTGTTTGCCCTGGAATAAATCAGCTCGGGCTGCAGCAGCGCCATGCTGGGCACCACCGGCAATTGGATGCGCAGGAATAAATTGACAAACCTTTTTACCTAACGTTTCTTTAGCCGCCAGGATCACATCACTTTTCGTGCTGCCTGCATCCGTGATTAAAGTATTGGATCCTAAATAGGGTTCTATTTGCGCAAAGAGAGCTCTCATTTGTGCAACGGGTACGCACAATACCAACCACTGTGAGGAATTGACCGCATCCTCCAAACTCGCAATCCGATCAATGGCACCCATCTTCATCGCCTGATCTAAATTCGAAGCACTTCGTCCAACCCCAATGATTTCACTTACCGCTCCAGCTTGTTTGAGCGCCAAACCCAAAGAGGCGCCAATCAAACCGACGCCAACAATGCCAACCGTACCAAAGTGATTTGCGCTCATGCCTGTACCTTCTCATTTTTTAGGATTTGAGCAAAAGCATCAAGAAATGCAGCGTTTTCTTGCGGCAAACCAATCGAGATTCGAAGCCACTGAGGCAAACCGTAGTTACCAACCGGTCGCACAATTACGCCGCGCTTAAGCAGCTCTTGATTCACGCGAACACCAGCCAGATCGTCATTACCAACCTTCACGAGCACGAAATTACCTGAGGAGGGCAAATAAGGCAGATTCATCCGCTCAAACGCTTCTGTCAACTGCACATAGCCCGCTTTATTCAACTCATATCCCTTTTGCAGGAACGCTTCATCCTGCAAAGCAGCAATTGCAGCAGCTTGAGCTAGGCTATTGACATTAAAAGGTTGTCGTATCCGATTTAGTAAGTCCGTTAAGGTAGGCTGAGCAATTCCGTAGCCGATGCGCAGTCCTGCTAAACCATAGGCCTTTGAAAAACTTCGCGACACAATTAAATTAGGATGAGCTCGAACCCAAGCAATCGCATCATACCGTTGCTCCGGAGATAAATATTCGTTATATGCCTCATCTAAAACAATCACAACATTGGGAGGCACCTCAGAAATAAAAGATGCGATTGCATCAGGCTGTAGATAGCTACCGGTGGGATTATTCGGGTTCGCGATAAAGACTAACTTGGCCTGATCACCCAAAGAGTGCACAACGCGTAACATTGCAGGCAAGTCATGTCCAAAATGAGGATCGGCAGGAACCTCAATTGCCTTAGCACCAATGGCTTGGGTAGCTAATGGATAGACAGCAAATGCATGTTTTGAAAATACCACCGCATCTCCAGCATGTGCTACAGCCCGAGCGGTCAGCTCAAGAATGTCATTGCTACCATTTCCAAGAGTAATCCAATCTTCTGGAACACCAAGACGATTTGTTAAGACCTGCTTGAGCTCAAACCCATTCGAGTCTGGATAGCGCCCAAGATCACTTGCAACCTTTAGCATTGCCTGCTTTGCAGACTCAGGGATCCCGAGTGGGTTCTCATTGGAAGCCAGTTTCACAATCTTACTTTCGTCTAAGCCATACTCACGCGCAACCTCGCTAATGGGTCTACCACCCACATAAGGAGCAATTGCTTGCACATGGTCTAAACCAATTTTCTTTGCCATTGACTTGAAATGAAATTAACTTTTGGCTTTTGGATAAGAGCCAAGCTTTTTATAAAACGCCGCAATCGTCTTTAACTCTTCGATTGCTTTGGCTACTTTTGCGTCATCTGCATGACCCTCAATATCAATGTAGAAGTGGTACTCCCAAGATCCCTTACGAGCAGGTCTAGACTCAAAACGGGTCATCGATACACCATGCTTAGCCAATGGACCAAGCAGGTGATGTACAGCGCCCGGCTGATTAGAGACCGATAAAACAAAAGAGGTTTGGTCTTGGCCACAAGGCTGGCAGGCAT
>JAIXPN010000048.1 GCA_027486235.1 Burkholderiaceae bacterium | reverse complement strand
TTCACGATTTGGATTTTGCTCTTATCAATTACTACGACCTCAGTGAAGCAATCAAGTGCCTAGAAAAACAAAGAGCCCCAATACAGGGGCTCATTTGCACAATCTGGCGGAGACGAGATTTAATAGGGGCGCTGACCCCTAATGGAAAGGTTTGGTATGGCCTGGAATCCTTCGGAAACACCCCGCTAAATACCTGATTCACTTCACCCCCCTACGCCAATTGTTGATTATAAAGACAAAGCAGATCATTCCATTCCAACGGGTTTTAAACCCCATTGAATTCAATTTGATGGAACAAACGAGGAATTGATTATGCCTAAATTTTTAACCAATGCAGCCATATCCAGGCCTCTGGATGAAGGTAGATACTTTGACACAACTAAGGGACTTCACTTATACGTGAAACCGAATGGGAAAAAGTACTGGGTTTACAGGTTTACCCACAATAAGAAACGTCATGATTTAGGTCTTGGAAGTTACCCGGGAACCCCCCTTTCTGAGGCTCGTAATAGAGCTTTAGAGGCACGATCAAAACTTGCAGTAGGGGTAAGTCCCCTTGCCATCAAAATTGAATCTACAGCAATTGAACCCCCAAAAATAGCCTTCAGAGAGTTTGCGGAAGCGCACATCAATTTAAACTCAGCCGAATGGCGCAATTCTAAACATGTAAGCCAGTGGCACAACACTATGCGTGATTATGTTTACCCTGTTATCGGCCATCTCCCGCTTGAATCTATAACCACAGAACATATTCTTTCTATTCTTATGCCAATATGGACGCAGAAAACAGAAACTGCAAGTCGTATCAGAGGACGAATAGAGCGAATCTTATCAGCTGCAATTACACGAGGACTCAGACCAGGACCAAATCCAGCAGTTTGGAGAGGCCATCTAGAGACAGTCCTTCCAGCAATGAAAAGGGCGAATCGTGTGAAGCATCATCGAGCAATTCCATACTCCCAAATACAAGGGGTGCTACAAGAACTTCGTAATCGGGACTGCATCAGCGCCTTCGCCCTGGAGTTTCTTATCCTTACTGCGTCTAGATCAGGGGTGGTTCGCTTTGCTAAATGGGAGGAAATCGAGGGTAATGTATGGGTCATACCCTCATCCAAAATGAAAGTCACAAGAGAACATAAAGTACCCTTAACCCCTCGTTGTATTGAGATTTTAGATACCGCCAAATCAATTTATGGAGGAGAGGAATACATATTCCATAGGCATGGTAAGCCACTCTCAAATGTTGCAATGTCTGGTCTATTAGAGCGAATCAAACCAGGATTTACAGTACATGGCTTTCGGTCTACATTTCGTGATTGGGTAGCAGAAGAAACCGATCACTCTGGAGAGGTCGCTGAAATGGCTTTAGCACATCAAATCTCAAATCGGGTAGAGGCTGCATACAGGAGAGGTAATTTGCTTATGAGAAGACGGCAGCTAATGGAAGATTGGGAGAAATTTTGTGGATCAACAGAACTCTGTAGCGATCCTAGCCAAAAAGAAAGGAGCGGGTTTGAATGAGCAATCATCAATTACTTAGCGAAACAGAGCTTCTAATAATCACTATTGATGATCTACGTATGCATTACAAGCTTTTGAAACAAAAGTATGAGGCATTACAGGCAAGTAAAGTTATCTATATTGATAAGGCTGAGAAGCGCAAAGAAATTATTACTCGATTTCGAGCAGAGGAGCAAGATCAGCACGAGAGAGATAGATCTTATGGTAGCTCAGCTCACGAAGCTACAAACAAAAAGGTAAGGGAGGCGATCCGGATGTGGCAGTCATTTGCCAGAGAGGGCGAATTTCTAAATGCTCTGGGATTGGGTAGACTACAGCACGAAGAATCTAGCCTGCCCCCAATACGTCAAATATCCCGTGTCCACGTAAACGAATTAACCTACCCAGAATCTGCTGAATGGTCTCTCTCATATAGCGTATATCAAAAAATTTATACCGCTCTAAATAAAGCCAAAATAGATCCAGGGATACATTCGGAAGAATTTGTTGAAGCAACATTAAGGTATAAAAGGTAGAGACTAAAAATTCACCTGACCCCCCTGCGCTACTTACGCACATAAGAATCTCGCCCTACTCTACTAATGAGCGCTTTGCTCTGCTTAGTCAAGGAGTAGGAATAATGGATTCAACAATCAGATTTATCAACATCAAAGAAGCTTGTCGAAGAACTTGCTTAGGGAAAACAACGCTTTTAAATTGGGAAGCAAATGGCAAATTCCCAAGGGCTGTTCGCCTATCAGCTAGCAAGAGAGTGTGGTACGAAGGCGATATTAACGAATGGATTTTAGCCAAACGAAACCAATTGGTTCAGGCTGGATTGGAGGCTTACGATGTTCGGTAATCAATCAACCTCATTTGGGAGTCGCCCCCTTGAGATTAAAGGAATTGACCGACCCTTTCTTGCTCCTGGGAGGTATCGTGCTGAATTTATCACCTGGCGAACTTTCAACTATTACGATAAATCGAAGGTTGAATTGTCATTTGAGCTCATTGATAGGCCATTCGATGGGGAGAAAATAGGAATGTTCCTAGAGGTTGAATCTCTGACCTCTAAACCAGGTGAAAAAGGAGAGTTTATAAATAAAGGGAAGCGCTCCAATTTCACCAAGTTGTTAATTGAAATCAAAAAAATAATTGGGAGAGACGTAAGTATGGATGACTTTAGCTCTGTTACATGGGAGCTTGAAGTGGTAACCGTACATGTTGGCGTAGATCGAAAAGAGCTAACGGGAAGTGATTTGTATAGCAAAGCAGATAGGGCGATTCCAATAGCTTTACGTAAAAACCGGATGGCAATTGATCATAGTTTCTAACGCCCAATCCAATGCCAGAACTACTGCTAAAGCCTAATCCAGTTCCAGTGCCTAATCCAAAACCATAACCAAAACTAATGCTTAAACTGAAGCCTAATCCAAATCTAATACCCTATCCACTTCCACCCCCCACTTTCAATATCAAAGTGAAAGCTGAGGGCGCACCAATAAGTTATCGAGGAGTCCTCATACCCCCGGGGTGCGATTCCTTTGGTCCGGTGGGGGTCACCTTACTAAAGCTAGTAATGTGGGAACAAGTTGAGGGAACAACCGTCGTTTCATCCTGAAGACCAATTAAATCAAGAATGCTAGGCGGACTTTATATCCTCTCCTATTTGCTTACGGAATCAAGCTCTGCACAGGACTGCATGCAGGTGGAGGCAGCCCTATCACAGGTATAGGACGAACCAACGCACCTTGACATACTCTGAGCGCATTGAACCTTACATTGCGCACCTGCCTGAGTTCGTGGCTTAAAATCTGATCCAGCTGCACAACCTAGTAATGCGCTGGAGAAAACTATCAGATAAAAACGAGTCGAATATTTTTTCATATGATTTACACCTTAGATAATTAAAACCCACGGCTCTTTACTTGGCACTTCAGGTAAGCAGCATAACCTTTGGGATCGTCTGGATCGCCCCATACTAAGTTTTGATCATACCTATCTATTATGATTGACATCTTATCGTCAACCTTCTTGGTTCGATCCTTATCCAGATAAGAATATAGCCCTCTTATATATCGATCGCCATAGTGATTTATGGAGTAGACGCTTGGAGGGAGGCCCAACCCATCATTTGGCGTTACAAAAATCAGTTTGAGAGTTGGATCAATCTTCACTTCCCATTTAATTGGTGGAGATTCGCAGTTCAATAATGTCACTTGTTGGGCAAAGGCGGAAACTGAGAGGATTGGCAACACAAACAAGAACACTCTAGCTATCATTCCCATGAATTTATTTCCCTGAGTTTTTAATGTTTTGCATTATGGGTATCTTATCCCGTGGTTCTTTATCCGTCCATAGTCAAGGATGTGGGCTATGGCAAAACCCTCACCATCTCACAATGGCGCCCCTGAATTAGTGGCAATAGGTAAGGCTATTAGAAGTACCAGGCTAAGGTTAGGCATATCCCAAGAAGGTCTTGCAAACGAAATAGGGATTGATAGAAGCTACATGGGAGGGGTCGAACGAGGAGAGCACAATCTTGCTTTAGTAAACCTAGTGAAGATCTCCAAAGCGCTAGGGATTAGCGGATCCGAGCTTTTGGATAGGGCAAAGTTGTAAACAAATAATCTAACCCATTGCTTTTATTGGAAGAATTAGGGCTGACTCGAATGTGGTCCAACATATCTGATGGAACAATAGAGGGAATAAAAAGAAAAAGGAGCTATGAGCCCCTTCATCTATTGACTTCTTGGCGGAGACGAGAGGATTCGAACCTCCGATCAGAGTTTTAGCCCCGATGCTCCCTTAGCAGGGGAGTGCCTTCGACCAGCTCGGCCACGTCTCCGTATTTCAAAACAGCCCACAGTT
>JAIXPN010000116.1 GCA_027486235.1 Burkholderiaceae bacterium | reverse complement strand
CTTCAAACAGCTTGTTGGCTCATCCGATGCAGCTCTCATTGCCCAAACTGCCCTAGAGCATCGTAATCATTACAGCCAAATGGTGGTCTTTTGCGCCAGCGCACTGGATGCGCAGCGTCTATTGGAAGAAATACCTAGCTTTGCCCCTCAACTGAGACTGCGTCTCTTGCCAGACTGGGAGATCCTGCCATACGACCATTTCTCTCCGCATCAAGACCTTATCTCTGAGCGTTTAGCGACTCTCTATGAGATGCAAAACGGTAATTGCGATCTCATTTTGCTTCCTGTAAGCACTGCATTACAACGGTTAGCCCCTCCAGCATTTTTATCCGCACATACCTTTTTCTTCAAGCAAGGCGAACGTCTAAATGAAGAGGCATTACGTTTGCAGTTACAACAAGCAGGCTATGATCCCGTGAGCGCAGTAATGCGACCTGGTGAATACAGTATCCGCGGCGGCTTGATTGATTTGTTTCCGATGGGGTCATCTTTGCCCTATCGTTTAGATCTATTTGGTGATGAGATTGAACAAATTCGGGCGTTTGATCCCGATACGCAACGGAGCTTGTATCCCGTCAAAGAGATCCGTCTTTTGCCAGGCCATGAGTTTCCATTCGATGAGGCAGCCCGCACAGGCTTTCGGGGACGCTGGCGTGAGTATTTTGAGGGAGACCCTACTCGCTGCTCGATCTACAAGGATGTCAGCGCAGGCATTCCAACCGCAGGGATTGAGTCATACCTGCCGTTGTTCTTTGATGAGACCGCCACGGTCTTTGATTATTTTGTACGCAGTGATAGCCCCGAATCAAGCGACTCTATTTGCTTAGTTTATGTTGGCAACATTGAGAACAGCATCTCTGCATTCTGGAAAGATACTGAAGAGCGCTATTCATTTCTCAAGCACGATCCTGAGCGACCGGTTCTCAAGCCGAGCGACTTGTTTCTGAGTCTTGAGCAATTTTTTACCCACGCCAAGAGCTATCCACGCATTGTTTTACAAACCCTTGATGGCATCGATCAGGATCAAGATCAATCTTTACTATTCTCTGCACTACCTGATGTTGCTATCCATCGTCGCGATACTGATCCGCTGAAGCTAATTCGGCAGCTGGTTACTCAAAATATCTGGCGCATTGTTATTTGTGCCGAGAGCTCTGGTCGTATTGAATCCATTCGCCAACTGATGGAAGAGAGTAATTTCGGCGCAGATGCCAATACGAATTCTGTTTACCCCCTACATCCCAGCACTGTTGAAAACATTGCTGAGTTTATGAAAGGCTCCGAGCCTTTCTCTTTATGCGTATCACCCCTCTTTAATGGTTTTGCTTGGCACCCTCAACACACTCTGATCATTACAGAATCCGAGTTATTTACCCAAACTGCACGACAGCGACGTAGCAAAGAAACCAGTAACGCCGATCCTGACACATTGTTCAAAGATTTATCTGAATTGAAGGTTGGCGATCCTGTAGTGCATGTCGAGCATGGCATTGGCCGCTACCAAGGCTTGGTATTGCTCAATATGGCTGCAGGACCAAAGGATGCGCCAGTATTTGAAGAGTTCTTACATCTAGTCTATGCCAATAGCGCAACCTTGTATGTTCCGGTGCAGCAACTGCATCAAGTGACTCGTTATGCAGGCGCCGATCCAGATTCAGCACCACTGCACCAGTTGGGCTCAGGTCAGTGGGATAAGGCAAAGCGCAAAGCCGCTCAACAAATTCGGGATACCGCCGCTGAGTTGCTGAATTTATATGCAGCTCGCGCCATACGTAAGGGTCATGCCTTTGAGTTCTCCGCACA
This sequence comes from Burkholderiaceae bacterium, assembly GCA_027486235.1. Classification (GTDB taxonomy): domain Bacteria; phylum Pseudomonadota; class Gammaproteobacteria; order Burkholderiales; family Burkholderiaceae; genus Polynucleobacter; species Polynucleobacter hoetzingerianus. Next base: position 20,938 of record JAIXPN010000116.1, on the reverse strand, counting down.
CGATTACGCCGCCTTTGCCGAGAGTTTTGGTTTTGAAGAAACTCCTGATCAAGCCAATGCAATCGCTGCCGTGATCGGCGATATGACCAGTGGCAATCCGATGGATCGTTTGGTCTGCGGTGATGTTGGTTTTGGTAAAACTGAAGTAGCTCTGCGTGCTAGCTTTATCGCGGTCATGGGTGGCAAGCAAGTGGCCATCTTGGCCCCCACCACGCTTTTAGCTGAGCAACATGCTGCCACCTGGAAAGACCGTTTTGCCCCTTGGCCCGTGCGGATTGTTGAGCTCTCGCGCTTTAAGACCGCAAAAGAGATCAACGCAGCCTTATCTTCCATCGCGTCTGGTGAGGCGGATATCGTGATTGGTACTCATAAGCTTTTATCCAAAGAGACGAAGTTTGAACGTTTGGGTTTAGTGATTGTGGACGAGGAGCATCGTTTTGGTGTGCGTCAAAAGGATGCCCTTAAAGCCATGCGCGCTGAGGTTGATATCTTGACCCTTACGGCCACGCCTATTCCTAGAACATTGGGAATGGCCCTAGAGGGCTTACGTGAGTTCTCCGTAATTGCAACTGCTCCACAGAAGCGCTTGGCCATTAAAACCTTTGTGCGTCGCGAGAGTGATGGTGTAATTCGGGAGGCGGTCTTGCGCGAGATTAAACGTGGTGGCCAGGTTTATTTCTTGCATAACGAAGTTGAAACGATCCAGAATCGCAAACAGGCTTTGCAAACTCTCTTACCAGAGGCTCGGATTGCAGTGGCACATGGTCAAATGCATGAACGTGAGTTAGAAGCGGTAATGCGTGATTTTGTGACCCAACGCAGTAACCTACTCTTATGCACCACCATTATTGAAACTGGCATCGATGTACCGACCGCCAATACGATCATCATGCATCGAGCCGATAAATTTGGTTTAGCGCAATTGCATCAGTTACGAGGTCGTGTGGGCCGCTCTCACCATCAAGCCTATGCCTATCTCTTAGTGCCCGATCCAGATGCCCTGAGTAAGCAAGCGCATTTGCGACTGGATGCCATCCAAGCAATGGAGGAACTGGGATCCGGGTTCTATTTGGCAATGCATGATCTCGAGATACGCGGTGCCGGTGAAGTATTGGGAGACAAACAATCCGGTGAAATACATGAAATTGGTTTTGGACTCTATACAGAGATGCTCAATCGTGCAGTGAAGTCCTTACGGAATGGTAAAGAACCTGACCTTCTAACACCAATGCAAGCTACAACCGATGTAAACCTCGGGGTTCCTGCACTACTGCCTGCTGATTACTGTCCCGATGTACATGAACGCTTATCTTTGTACAAGCGTTTTGCGAGTTGCGAAGACTTTAGTAACTTAACGGTCTTGCGTGAGGAGTTAATCGATCGCTTTGGTAATCTTCCCGATGCAGCCAAGGCTTTTTATGAAACCCACCGCTTACGTCTGGAGATGAGCTTATTGGGTATCAAGAAGATCGATGCAAGCCCTGCAGCGATTCAGGTGCAATTTGTGCCCCAGCCACCACTCGACCCGGTCAAGTTCATTCGAATTGTGCAATCCAGTCCTGCCATTACACTCAATGGTCAAGATCGCATTAAATATCTTCCCAACAAGGGCTCCTCATATGAAAAATTAGAGCAACGTATCGAAGGTATTCGACAACTCATGAAACTGCTCAGTAGTGCCTTAGTAGCAAACGCCCAACCATTGCCTGCGCCTGCACTTTCTGCATAATGCGATGATGCAGAATCTATCTACACACCCCTTTCCATCCCTGCAGGTTCTCAGCACTGACTCTGTTCAGACTGAAATCCTGACGGGTCTTGCCAAGGCTTTATTGAGACTTGATATTGCCTATACGCAGTTAGGGCAACGGTTTTTATTGGGCAGAGATCTTGAATTATTCGAGCGCAATGGTTTGCGTCAGTTTTGTGCAGAGCGATTTTGTGATCTTGCTATTTTGCCAGCACACTTCTCTATAGATTCTTTACGTGTACTGGCGATGGATATGGACTCCACTCTGATTAATATCGAGTGCATTGATGAGATTGCGGATTTTGCTGGCAAGAAAGCAGCGGTGGCAGAGATTACTGCTGCCACCATGCGTGGCGAGATTGCTAACTTTACGGAGAGTCTGCGTAAGCGCGTTGCCCTGCTCGCTGGCGTTCCAGAATCCGCCCTGCACTCTGTTTATGAGCAACGTTTACAACTCAATCCCGGTGCAGAGAACTTAATTTCAGGTGCCCATGAGCGTGATATGCATACTCTATTGGTCTCTGGTGGATTTACATTTTTTACCCGACGCATGCAAGAGCGCCTTCATCTCTGCGAAACACACTCCAATGAACTGGAGATTGCTGATGGATTGCTAACCGGTCAAGTATTGGGTGACATTGTCGATGGTATCGCCAAGAACAATTACGTAATCTCTGCCTGCACCGCTTTAGGTCTTAGCAAGAAACATGCTCTTGTAATGGGTGACGGCGCTAATGATTTATTAATGATGGCTGATTCTGGACTTAGCGTCGCATACCGAGCCAAGCAGGTGGTTAAAGAAAAAGCCGACGTTGCACTAGACTTCGTCGGCTTAGATGGGGTCTTGCAATTACTCTAGGATTTCTTAGAGTCTCTCGAAGATCGCAGCAATACCCTGTCCACCACCGATACACATAGTAACCAAGCAATACTTACCACCAGTGCGGTGCAGCTCATGAATCGCCTTAGTGGCAATAGCGGCACCGGTACAACCCACGGGGTGACCTAAAGCTACTGCACCGCCATTCACATTGGTCTTACTTGGATCTAAGCCTAGGCCCTTAGTTACAGCAATGGCTTGTGCTGCAAACGCCTCGTTCGACTCAATGACATCGATCTTGTCGAGGGTCAAGCCAGCGCGTTGGAGAGCGATCTTAGTAGCGGGGATTGGACCTTCACCCATGATGTGATTAGGCACACCGGCAACCGCATAGGAGACCAAACGGGCAAGTGGTTTTTGACCTGCTTTGGCAGCCACATCTGCAGCCGCTAAGACCATAAATGCTGCACCATCATTCACGCCTGATGCATTTCCAGCTGTTACGGTACCACCCTCTTTCTTAAACGCTGGCTTCATCTTGGCCAAGGTCTCCATGGTGGTATCGGGCTTGCAATGCTCATCGGTATCAAACACCACATCCCCCTTACGAGTCTTAATGGTGATTGGCACAATTTGAGATTTAAAGCGACCTTCTTTAATAGCAACCGAGGCACGGCGATGCGACTCCACCGCAAATGCGTCTTGATCCTCGCGTGTGATCTTCCATTTCTCGGCGAGGTTCTCCGCAGTAATGCCCATATGACCAACTCCAAACGGATCGGTTAGAACCGAGACCATCAGGTCAATCATTTTGGTATCACCCATTCGCGCACCATTACGCATCGCAGTAGCGCCGTACATGGCACGCGACATTACTTCAACACCGCCACCCACACCATAATCGTAGTCATTGAGCATGATGCCTTGTGCAGTGGTCACAATCGCTTGCAAACCAGAGCTGCATAAACGATTGACTGCCATTGCTACGGAATCCATCGGTAGACCGGCTTGTATCGAGGCAACCCGCGCAACATAGGCATAGCGCGAATCCGTTGGCATAGTGTTACCAACGGTCACATAATTAATCTTGGCAGGGTCAGCACCCGAACGGGCAACTGCTTCTTTCATGACGGAACCCGCCAACTCTGCTGGCTCGACCGTACTCAGGCTGCCGCCATAGCTTCCAATGGCGGAACGGGCTGCACTTAAGACCACAACATCGCGACTCATATCATTTCCCTTCTTTACTCATTAGGTGAACTACTAGTTTTATCTCATTATCTACACTTGCACAAGCAGATCGTGGCCGTTCGTCTGAATAACGGTAGCTTTAATAAACTCCCCAACCCGATACCGCTTAGAAGGCTTGCTGGGCGGTAGAATCCGCACGAGCCCATCAATTTCTGGGGCATCGCCCGCACTCCGCCCAATGCCCCCTTGGTCATCTAATCGATCAACCAATACCCGAATACGCTGATCAAGTAATCGCTGAATGCGCTTTATGGATAGCGCTTCAGCCACCTCCATGAAACGTGCCTGACGCTCTTCGCGAATTGCCTGAGGGATGGGATTATCCAGTTGATTAGCTGCAGCACCCTCAACAGGTGAGTAGGCAAAGCAACCTGCACGATCAATATTGGCCTCCTGCATAAAGTTAAGCAGATACTGAAACTCTTCTTCGGTCTCACCAGGGAAGCCGGCTATAAAAGTACTCCGAATGACCAAATCAGGACAAACAGCACGCCATTGCTCAATACGCTCAAGATTCTTCTCTCCGCTTGCTGGGCGCTTCATACGTTTTAGGACGTCGGGATGCGCATGCTGCATCGGGATATCCAGGTAGGGCAATAAACCGTAGCCGCTGTCTTTGAACTCTGCCATGATGGGCAAAATCTGATCGACATGTGGATAGGGATAAACATAATGCAAGCGAACCCATGCTTCATGCTCACGCGCAAGCTGATGTAATGCTAACGCTAGATCATATAAGCGAGTCTTGACCGGTTTACCATCCCAAAAGCCTGTGCGGTATTGAATATCAACTCCATAAGCACTTGTGTCTTGAGAAACCACAAGCAATTCTTTAACGCCGGATTCAAATAATTGCTTTGCTTCTTTTAATACCTCACCAATCGGTCGAGAGACGAGATCACCGCGCATACTGGGAATGATGCAAAAGCTGCAGCGATGATTACAACCCTCAGAGATTTTGAGATAGGCGTAATGCTTGGGGGTTAACTTCACACCAGCAGGCGGAACAAGATCTAAAAATGGATCATGTGGCTTGGGTAAATGAGCGTGCACCGCTTGCAAGACTTCTGCAGTTGCATGCGGTCCAGTAACCGCCAGCACTTTGGGATGGACGCTGGTTACCAAGTCGCTACCATCGGCGTTTTTCTTGGCACCTAAGCAGCCGGTCACAATCACCTTGCCGTTTTCAGCCAAAGCCTCGCCAATCGCCGAGAGGCTCTCTTCAACAGCAGAATCAATAAAGCCGCAGGTGTTCACAATCACAAGATCAGCGCCTGCGTATTCCTTCGCGGTCTCATACCCTTCAGCACTGAGTTGAGTCAGAATCAACTCAGAGTCAACTAGAGCTTTGGGACAACCTAATGAGACAAATCCAACTTTTGCAACCACAGATAATGCCCTATCGAATAATGAGGTATGAAAGGATGATGGTGCGCAGTATCTGCGCCAAATGTTGTCCTAAGAATCTTTATCGGATTTCTCAGGTTTAGATTGAAATGGGAATCCTGTAAAGAGCGTATTAGATCCCTGCATTTGTTCTTGCATTTTTAGAAAGAGATCTTTGCTTTGATCCATATAGTTACTCATCAGATTTTGCATAAAGGGATTTTGCAAGTTCATCATCTGTGACCAAGCTTCAGTTCCACCACCGGTCATTGTTTTTGATTGCTCATTTAGCTTTTGATGCATATCCATAAACGATTGCATTGTTCGCTCTAGATGACTACCCATCAGACCCTGCATCGAGTGTCCGTAGAAACGAATCACTTGTTGCAACATTTGGGTTGAGAATATTGGCATACCGCATGCTTCTTCTTCCAAAATGATTTGCAAGAGAATGCTGCGTGTTAGATCCTCATCGGTTTTGGCATCCAGGACCTTAAAGCTTTCCCCCGCCATAACCAGCTCTTTAATATCAGCAAGGGTTACATATGCACTCGTTTGGGTGTCATAAAGACGCCGATTGGGATACTTCTTGATAAGCCGATCTTCACCGGCCTTCTTCGCACGTGATGACATGGTTCTTCCCTTGCTAATTGTTGCAATGCAGAATTTACCCTAGTTTAGCCTGTATGGATACCACCATTGACAGAGAAATCAGCTCCCGTTGAAAAAGCACCATCATCCGAGGCAATCCAGGCGCAGATAGAAGCAATCTCATCGGGCGTTCCCAGGCGTTTGACGGGAATGGTGCCGATAATCTTTTCTAGCACATCCTCACGAATGGCTTTGACCATATCGGTGGCGATGTAGCCTGGAGAAACGGTATTCACGGTTACTCCTTTACTGGCAACCTCTTGCGCCAAAGCCATCGTAAAGCCGTGTAAACCAGCTTTTGCGGTGGAGTAATTTGTTTGCCCAAACTGGCCTTTTTGGCCATTGACCGAGGAGATATTAATAATGCGTCCCCAGCCGTTATCAATCATGCCATCAATGACTTGTTTGGTGACATTAAAGAGTGAGTTGAGATTGGTATCGATCACTGCCTTCCAATCTTCAGGGGTCATCTTCCGAAATACGCTATCTCGGGTAATGCCGGCATTGTTTACCAATACATCCACACGACCTACTTCTGCCTTCACCCTATCAAAGGCTGCCTTAGTGCTGTCCCAATCCGATACATTGCCTTCGGAAGCAATGAATTCATAACCCAAGGCTTTTTGTTCAGCAATCCAACGATCTTTGCGTGGCGAGTTTGGACCGCAACCGGCAATTACCTTAAATCCACCTTTTGATAAACGCTGGCAAATTGAGGTTCCAATTCCCCCCATGCCTCCAGTGACATATGCGATTCGTTGTGCCATTTTCTTCTCCTTGTTATGAGTTCGATCAATTGATCACTTAAACTTTCTGCGCCTTTTCTTTGACATAAGTACCCGGTGCTGCAACTAATTTCTTATATTTGCCGCCACCATATCCTTTGGGGGCAGGAACTTGACGACCGCCATACCCCGCAAGCCACTCCGTGAAATCAGGCCACCAGCTCCCAGCAATCTCCTTAGCGCCCTTGAGCCACTGCTCTGGTTTTTTTGGAAGATTTGAATTCGTCCAGTAATTGCGTTTCTTTTTATGCGGCGGGTTAATTACACCCGCAATATGTCCAGAGGCGCCCATCACAAAGCGAATTGGCCCCTTCAGGATTTGGGTGCTTTGATAGGCCGAATGCCATGGAACAATATGATCATCACGCGATGCATAAACATAGGCTGGGCAAGTAATTGCGCTTAAGTTCACCGGCTCACCACACACTTTTAATGCACCCGGCTTTGCCAAATCATTTTGCAAATAGGTATGGCGCAAATACCAACAATACATTGGCCCCGGTAAGTTGGTGGAATCACCATTCCAATAGAGCAAATCAAATGGTGGTGGCGAGTTACCTTTGAGATAGTTATCAACCACATAGTTCCAAACCAACTCATTCGGTCTCAAAAAGGAGAAGGTATTGGCAAGCTCTAAGCCTGAGAGAAGACCATAACGCCCTTCCATGCCACCAATGGTTTTCTCACGCAACTGAACAAGCGACTCGTCAATAAAGACATCCAGAACACCAGTATCGTCAAAATCCAATAAGGTGGTGAGTAGGGTCAAACTGGCAATTGGATTTTGCTTGCGCGCTGCCAGCACCGCAAGCGAGCTACTTACTAAAGTGCCACCAACGCAAAATCCCAAAATATTAATTTTGTCTTGCTGGCTGATTTCTTGCGTTACACGAATTGCTTCTAACACGCCTTGCCCCACATAATCGTCCCAAGTGGTGCGATCCATTTTGGCATCAGGATTTTTCCAGGAGACTAAAAATACAGTGTGACCTTGGCTCACCATGTAACGCACTACAGAGTTATCGGGCTGAAGATCTAGGATGTAGTACTTATTAATGCACGGTGGCACCATTAAGAATGGACGCTCATAGACTTGATCAGTCAGTGCTTTGTATTGAATCAACTCAAAGAGAGAGTTCCGAAACACTACTGCGCCTTCGGTCTGCGCTAAATTTTTACCAACCTCAAATCCGCTCTCATCGGTTTGACTCACCTTTCCTTTGCCTAAGTCACCCAATAAATTAACAATTCCTTTTTGAATCGACTGGCCTTGGGTTTGCAAAACAGTTTCGAGAGCCTCTGGATTAGTTGCCAGAAAGTTCGATGGCGATAAAGCATCAATCATCTGGTTAGTTGCAAACTCAATACGTTGACGCGTTTTTGTATCCGTTTGTACTGCTTGCACCAAATCATTGAGATAGCGTGAGTTCAGTAGGTAGGTGGAGACCAAAGCTTTACTCCAGGGGTTTTGCCAGGCCTTACCTAAGAAGCGGCGATCCTTTATCTCAATCGCATCTGGGTCCTTACCCAAACGGCCAAGATCTTCCATGTATTTTTTTTGAATCTCTGTGAGTTTCTCGGGAGGAATCATGGCCATATATTGCGGTGCCAAAGTCGGTGAATTACCCAAATTCATGATGAGTGTCGTCTTTTCAACAATCTGTAAGCCAAACTGAACAGTACCACTCTATTCTCAGACGATTATTGCTCTAGGGTTATAAGCACTAACCCTAGAATTTATAGGGATTTTGGGATGAAATGGCCCTAGAAGCCCTGATTTTAGGACTTTGGATTGAACCAAATCAAACTGGCAAAGCGCCCTGTGGGGTTTTGGCGTCGATAGGAATAAAAACGCTCAGGGTCACTGTAGGTGCAAAGGTCGCCCCCATAGATCTCACGAATACCCAAGGCTTGCATCCGCTCCATAGCAATTCGGGGCAAATCAGCCCAATACTTTTGCTCACTGGACTGACCTCTTCTAAAACAGTTATCACTCAGGGAGTGTTTGCGAACATCGGCTGCCCGAAAGAATGCGTCGCGCACCTCAGCTCCTACTTCATAGTGTTGCGCAGAAATGCTAGGGCCAATCCACGCCATTAATTGCTCAGGGGTTTGATTGCGCTCTTCCCCTAAGAAAAGATCAATTGTGTTTTCCAAAACACCATCGCAGAGACCGCGCCAACCAGCATGCGCAGCCGCAACGGCCGTTCCTGATCGATTTGTGAATAGAACCGACATGCAGTCGGCTGACAAAATACTTAATACGGTTTGAGGTTTTTGTGTAAACGATGCATCTGCTTCCATGACATTGTCATGAATACCCAAATTACTACCCTGCACCCTAAGTACACGAGTGCCATGAACTTGCTTAATCCAGTAAGGGCTTTGAGGTAGCAGTGCATCCAGTAATTGGCGATTTTGCATCACTGAACTTAAATCGTCGCCAGCATAAGCGCCGAGATTGAATGAATCAAATGGGGCTTTGCTGAAGCCACCCGTTCGCGCGGTGGTAAACGCATGGACATTCTCTGGTGCAGGCCAAGCAGGCCGAATCGCTGCAAGAGAACTCAATTAATCATCCCCCGCTAATTTTGCAGATTGCGCATTGGGCAGTACCGTGTCACTCAGGCGCACGGATGAATTAAGAGTTAATAAATCTGACGGTATGGGAGCAAACCAACGCATTAGCGTATGCGTTTTAGGATGGACAAACTCCAGTGCAAAGGCATGCAATGCCTGGCGTTGCAAGCTGAGATCTTTGGCTACTGCTGGTATTTTTTTCCGATACACCGGATCACCTAAGAGTGGAAATCCAAGAGATTCCAGATGAACACGTATTTGATGAGTGCGCCCAGTCTCGAGGCGACATTCCAATAGAGAAACCTTAGTGTTATTAAAAGAGCCGAGCGCTAATCGCTTGTAATGCGTAACTGCTGATTTTGCTGATGGATGATTTGAATTGGCGTTGATCACAGCCATCTTTAAACGATCACGCTGATCGCGCCCCACAGCAGCATTAATGGTTCCCCGTAATGGCGTATCGCCCCACACCCACGCTAGATAACGGCGCTCCACTGCATGGTCTTGCAATAAACGGACTAAGGCAGTTTGTGCCAATCCAGTTCGAGCCACCACAAATAATCCGGAGGTATCTTTATCAAGTCGATGCACAATGCCTGCACGTGGCAACTGCTGCAACTCTGGGTAATGAAATAACAAGCCATTGAGTACCGTGCCGGTCCAGTTCCCTGCTGCTGGGTGCATCACCATTCCGGCTGCCTTGTTAAAAACCAAAACAGTGTCATCTTCATAGATACATTGAAGTGGAATGTTCTCAGGCAGAAAAGCGTGCTGCTCAGGCATTTCTTGTGGAAAGACCCGAATTTGTTCTCCACCCCGCAAAATTTGTCGGGCTTTGACCACTTTACCGTCCACCAATACTGCGCCCTGACTTGCCCATGTCTGCAGGCGATTACGCGAGTAATCGTTGAGAAAGTGGGCCAATGCTTTATCCAAACGCTCCCCCGCCCAATCATCTGGAATCTCTAAGGCAATGAAATCCTCATCATCGATATAATCGGAGGGATTCGAATCGGGAGTTTGCGGCAATGCCACGCTTGAAGGACCTTAATGTGTTGAACTTACCCGCTATGGGGCACCGTCTTGCTAGTTTACGGCTTGTCCACCTTACCCTCCTAATTTGTGCCAGCGCACTTGTGATATCTTGCGCAAATACCAGCGCTGACGAAACCGCTGGCTGGTCTGAGGCAAAGCTGTTTACTGAGGCCAAAGACAAGATGGCCGATGGGGACTTTGATAGATGTGGTAAGTATTTTGAGAAGTTAGAAGCTCGCTTCCCCTTTGGCCCCTACTCACAACAAGCCCAAATTAACTCAGCCTATTGTTTCTGGAAAGCACAGGAACCGGCTCAGGCTTTAGTGCAAATTGATCGCTTTATCAAATTACATCAAGGTAATCCAAATTTAGATTACGCCTACTACCTTAAAGGACTCATTACCTTTAATGATGACTTGGGTTTTATGGGCAAATTTACTGGGCAAGATTTAAGCGAGCGTGATCCGAAGGCGGCCAAGGAGGCTTTTGAATCCTTTAAGGTTGTTGTTGAGCGCTTTCCCAATAGTAAATACGCCCCTGATTCAATCGATCGCATGCGCTATATCGTGAACTCCTTAGCGGAGGCTGATGTGATTGTGGCGCGCTATTACTTTCAACGCGGCGCCTATTTAGCGTCAGCTAATCGTGCGCAGCTGGTCATCAGAGACTACGATCGAGCCCCAGCCGTTGAGGAGGCGCTCTATATTCTTGTTCAGTCCTATCAAGCTTTGGGAATGTATGACCTAAGCTCTGATGCAATGCGGGTCTTTAAATTGAACTTCCCAGATAGTCAAATCTTTAAGACGGGCGTTCGGGTTCAGAAACAGCGTAAGTGGTGGCAGTTCTGGATCACAAAGTAAGCTAGCTAAGCTTCTGCCTTAAATAATCTCAACTGGTACGCGCGGGGCGATTGCGCACACTAATTCATAGCCAATGGTTTGTGCATGCCCTGCCACATCATCGACCGCTAGGTTCTTGCCCCATAACTCCACAGTAGAACCAACCGTGGCCCACGGTGCATTGCTTAAATCAATCGTGAGCATATCCATGGATACCTGTCCAGCTATAGGACAAAGGACCCCATGGCTTTTGTCATTTGGGCCATAGACCCATAACGGTGTTCCATCCGAGGCATGACGGGGATAGCCATCCGCGTAGCCACAGGCAATAATGCCAATCCGCATGGCTTTAGGAGCACGATAACGGGAGCCATAACCGACTGCGTCCCCTGCTTTCAGGTCCTGCACAGAGATGATCTTGCTCGTCAATGTCATCACCGCTTTGAGGTGGGCATGCTCGATATCCCGATAAACACCTGTGGGAGAGATCCCATGGAGCATGATGCCTGGACGTACCCAATCGCCTAAGGCATTGCGATGCCAAAGAACCGCTGCTGAGTTCGCCAAAGAGGTTTCACCCTTTAGCCCCTCAACCGTTTGCGTAAAACACTCCATTTGGGAGCCAACCGATGGCTCACGATCTACGCGATCGGCATTCGCAAAATGGGTCATATGGTTGACGCGGTGACCAGCAGAGTGCAGGCGATGGTAGGCAAGACGGTATTGATCAGGCGAGAACCCTAGACGATTCATGCCCGAGTTCAGCTTTAGAAAAACGGTAATGGGATGATTCTGTCTCTCAAGCCAACGGAGCTGCTCCTCACAATGCACAACGAGGTCGCATTTAAGCTCAATGACAGAGTTGAGGTCATCCTCATTAAACAAGCCCTCGAGTAGCAAAATCGGCTTGTCCCAGCCTTGGGAGCGTAGCCAACGGGCATCGTCCAGATCAAGTAGCGCAAAGCCGTCGGTCTGACCAAGGCCCGCCAGGGCAGCTCGCAAGCTATGGCCATAGGCACGGGCTTTAACCACAGACCATACCCGAGAATTACCCGCTAGTTCTCGGACTCTGCTTAAATTGTGGCCTAATGCACCTGTGTCAATTGATGCCAGAATTGGGCGCTCCAGAAAACTCCCCTTTCATGATCTAATCTAGTAAATGAAGCAATTGTACGAATGAAACCTGGTTTTTACACTATTATGGCGGCGCAATTTTTTTCGTCGCTCGCCGATAACGCTCTGCTAATTGCGGCCATTGCCCTATTGGCTCAGCTTGCCGCCCCTGCGTGGATGACCCCACTGCTCAAATTATTCTTCGTTTTATCGTACGTTCTCCTTGCCGCCTTTGTGGCTGCCTTTGCGGATTCTCGTCCCAAGGGTCAGGTGATGTTCATTACCAATACCATCAAGATTATTGGTTGTGCCGCAATGTTGTTTGGGGCCCATCCCTTGGCCTCCTATGCAATTGTTGGTCTCGGGGCTGCTGCTTATTCTCCGGCAAAGTACGGCATCCTCACCGAGCTCCTTCCTCCAGAGAAACTGGTCGCAGCCAATGGCTGGATTGAGGGATTAACTGTGGGTTCGATTATTGCGGGTACCGTTTTGGGTGGAGTTTTAATTAGCACTGCCGTCTCCAATAGCCTGATGAGTTTTGATCTTCCAGTAATTACTACGGGAGTTGATAGTCCTGCTGAGTCTGCAATCTCGATCATCATGTTTATTTATCTCATCGCAGCGCTCTTTAATCTACGAATACCCGATACAGGAGCGCGCTATCCTGAGCAAAAACTCAATCCCATTCAGTTAACCAAAGATTTCTTTGTGGGTTTTCATATTTTGTGGCGCGATCGCCTTGGCCAGATCTCTTTAGCGGTGACCACTCTGTTCTGGGGCGCTGGAGCCACCTTGCAATTTATTGTTCTAAAGTGGGCAGAAACCGCACTCAATATGAATCTCTCTCAAGGCGCCATCTTGCAAGCGGTCTCGGCGATTGGTGTTGCAGGCGGTGCGGTTTGGGCTGCTTCACGAATCCCATTAAAGTCCGCCCTAAAGGTCCTACCCTATGGGGTTGTCATGGGCTTGCTGGTTTGTGTGATGGCCATCTACCATATTGAATATCTACCCTCTTTTGCGCTGTTCACTGTGGGCGGCTTTGTGGTCAACTTCAACCTCATACCAGCCTACGTGTTGTTAATTACTGTGGGCTGGCTTGCGGGTTATTTTGTAGTTCCGATGAACGCGCTCTTGCAACACCGCGGTCACGTCTTGTTATCTGCTGGACATTCGATTGCTGTGCAGAACTTCAATGAGAATCTGTCCGTACTATCGATGTTAATGCTCTATGCAACACTCATTTGGCTGGATGTGCCGGTACCAATTGTGATCACCGGTTTTGGTCTTGCCGTAGCATTGACCATGTGGCTAGTGATTAAAAAGCACCAGGCCAATCAAGCAGAGTACGACTCACTCCATTTAATTGGTGAGGCAAAGCACTAAGCTTAGAGCGATTGCAAAACTGAACGCGCCAAGAGTAGATCTTGCCAGGCAAGCGCCTTATCACTTGGCTTGGCTAGCAAATGGGTTAGATCGAAACTGGCGACTAAGGGAATATCGTGGCCTGCAAGCTCTAAGACAACATCACGTAGGCTCTCCAAGGGCTCACGTTCACCACTTAAGGACTGTGCTGCTTCTTGACCAAAGGCAAATGCCACACATGGTAAGTGCGTATCTGGGACTGAAGTGTTGCTTACTAGACGCCACTCCCACTCACTCGGTAGTAAGCCCAAGGCTCGCACAATGTTCTTGAATAAAAGTTCGGCATCTCCAGTGGGGGTCTTACCGTAAAACAGCCAATAGACCCTGGGCTCCAAATTAGTTTGATCCTTCTGAGACTCGCTATTGGATGAACTATCTTGTGGCAATTCCTCAGGGGTAAAGGCAGGACCGGCCTGACGCAATGACCATTCACTAATACCCATTTCTTTGAGGAATGTAGAACGCTGTTCAGTGCTCATATGTTTTTGGTGGCAGTTCCAGTGTTTTAACCATGACCATAGCATCTTCGCGCTGGCCTGATGAGGATTCTAAGGGGTAATAGGCCCTGCGCGTTGCAAGATGAGTAAATCCCACCCTCTCGTACAAATTAATGGCTGCATGATTACTGGGGCGCACTTCCAATAGGATGCGCGGGATTTGCATATTGCTCGCAATTGATTCAATCGCTTGCATCAAACGTAGCGCCACACCTTGTCGACGCATACTTGGGTTAACGGTGATGTTTAAGAGATGGAGATCATCGACTGCGGGTAAGAGAATGCAATAGGCCCAAATTCGTTTGGGTATCTCATCAACTGCGCGCATGCAATAAGACCAGTGTCCAGCGGCTATAGAGTCCAAGAAATTACCACGAGTCCAAGGATGTGCATGCGAAGCTTCCTCCATCGCCATGACCTCGTTCAGGTCGGCATCGCCCATCAGCTCAAGCACCAGCTCAGCCAAATGAACGACCGGTTGGGGTGCTGTGTAATGCGGCATGACGTTCTTCAGTGGTAAGGGCTACTTTGTTACGGATGTAAAGAGGCTCAAGGCATTCCACCGAAATGGTTTGTCCAGCTTCAAGCAAGGGCTGGGCCCACTGCAAAATATCTCGTGCACTGGGAACCACTTGCGTATCCATTTGATTCTCCGAAAATGGCTTTGCTAAATACTCAGAATACTCCTCTATGGCATTGCCAGCGATGTAGTCCACCCCACTGAGATCAATATCCTTTGGCGCACTTAAAGCAATCTCTCCCAGACGCGTAGGCACAGTATTGCTGAGAAGATAACGAGCCCAATACACCTCACCCATACGCGCATCCAACGCAAGCAAGAATTGAGTATCGGATCTGGAGGAAATAGCCTGAAATGATTTACTCCGTGCCACATGGATTGCCATTGCATCGATACTCGCCACTGGAATCACCGGTAGCTTGGCTCCAAAAGCTAAACCTTGTGCTACCGCAACCGATAAACGCACCCCAGTAAATGCACCCGGGCCCACGCCAACGGCAATCGCATCTAAGTCTGGGTATGTAAGATTTGCCTGCCTCAGAAGCTCATTAATCCAAGGCAAAAGGTGTTGACTGGCGCCAGTACCGATCAACTCGTGCCGCTGCGTCACTTGCCCATTTAAGGACAAAGCCACCGAACACCACGAAGTTGAAGTGTCGATGGCCAGTAATTGCATACAAGCTGGACTAGAACATAATGCCCTAGTCTTCAGAACTCTTCATATAACGGCAGGGTCAGGAACTCAACAAACTGATCATTTGCAACGAGATCTTCAAAAATCTTGGCAGCACGATCAAATTGACCAACCGCACCTGAGTCCTTCACTTTGGTAAGTTCTTCACCAATCAACTGACGAACGAGCTCAATAGTGACCTTGCGGCCATCCTCTAAAACACCCTTTGGCGAACGAATCCATTGCCAAACCTGTGAACGGCTGATTTCAGCGGTGGCGGCGTCTTCCATTAAGTTATGAATCGGGACACAACCGTTACCCGCTAACCAAGCGCCCATGTAATGGATGCCCACATTAATGTTGTAGCGCAAACCTGCCTCTGTAATTGGACCTTCGGGTGCAAAGTTCAGGAGATCAGCGGCTGCCACTTGCACATCATCACGTTGACGATCAAACTGGTTTGGCTTATCACCTAATACGGCTTTGAACTCATTCATACAGAGCTCAACGAGGCCTGGGTGAGCTACCCAGCTGCCATCATAGCCGTCGGTTGCTTCACGACGCTTATCCGTAGAAACTGCTGCGAGTGCAATGGCATTCTTCTCGGGATCGTTTTTAATGGGAATGAATGCGCTCATTCCACCCATGGCAGGCGCACCACGCTTATGGCAGGTCTTGAGCAAAAACAGTGCGTAGGAACGCATAAAGGGTGAGGTCATAGTAACTTTCACACGATCGGCCAAGCAAAAATTTTTGTCCAGCTTGAGTTTCTTAATGGCGGAGAAGATGTAATCCCAACGTCCCGCGTTCAGTCCAGAGCTATGATCGCGCAACTCATACAGAATCTCATCCATCTCGAATGCTGCGTTGATGGTCTCGACCAAGACGGTTGCCCTGATCGAACCATGCTTCATGCCAAGCTCTTGCTCGGCCATCGTGAAAATATCATTCCACAAACGAGCCTCTAAATGACTCTCAATTTTGGGTAAATAAAAGAATGGTCCAAGGCCGCGGGTCTCGAGGTATTTACCATTATTAAAGCTGAAAATGGCGAAATCAAAGATACCGCCAGATACGCGTTGGCCATCTACCAAAACATGCTTCTCATCGAGATGCCAGCCCCGGGGACGAACGATCAGAGTCGCAGTTTTCTCATTGAGTTTGTACTCTTTACCAAAGAGGTTGAGCTCAATATCGCGACGGATTGCTTTCTTTAGGTTCACCTGACCTTGGATGATGTTCTCCCAATAGGGACTATTGGAGTCTTCAAAGTCTGCCATGTAGGAGTCTGCACCTGAATTCAGGGCATTAATTACCATCTTGGCATCTACGGGGCCGGTCAATTCCACACGGCGCATTTCTAATGCTTTAGGTACTGGAGAGATCTTCCAATCCCCCTCACGAATTGATTTGGTCTCTGGCAAGAAATCAAGTTTGTGACCTGCATCCAGTTTTTTGGCTAACTCAACCCGTTTTTTGAGGAGCTCTTGGCGACGGGGCTCAAAAGCACGATGGAGTTTTGCTACAAACTCCAATGCTTCGGGTGAAATAACAGATGCGAAATCTGGATTGAGTTTTGCTTTTAACTCAATACCACTGGACTCGATGGTTGGTGCGCCAGACATGAATTCTCCTAATCGTTTCTGAGGAATAAATGACAAAAATAGCCTTTATTATGCCCGATATGTTGCACTGCACCCGAATTAGGAATTAAGACAAGGCGGTGATTACCTCCAAGGGCGCCTGCACCAGTTCAATCAGCACACCTTCTCCACCAAATGGGAACTCCTCACTACTTTTTGGGTGGATAAAAATAATGTCATGACCAGCTGCCCCCTTACGAATACCGCCAGGGGCAAAACGCAAGCCTTGCTCTGTAAGCCAAGCAACTGCTTTGGGTAAATCATCTACCCACAGGCCGATGTGGTTCAGCGGGGTTTGATGGACCGCGGGTTTTTTATTCATGTCATAGGGCTGCATGAGATCAAGCTCAATCTCATGCGCCCCTTGTCCAATTGCACAGATGTCTTCATCCACATTCTCGCGCTCAGAAACAAAGGTATCTTTGTATTGAAAACCCAATAGGTCAACCCAGAGTTTTTTAAGTTTTTGCTTATCAGCGCCACCAATTGCGATTTGCTGAATACCAAGTATTTTGAATGGACGCATCATGCTCATGATTTCGCAAACTGAATAATGATTTGATCAACGGCAAGACTAGATCCTTCCACCACACAAATTTCTTCAACAATACCGTCTTGCAATGCGGACAAGGTGTTCTCCATTTTCATGGCCTCAATCACTGCCAACTTCTGTCCAGCGCTAACCTTATCACCCTTCGCCACATGCAACTTCGTTAATAGGCCCGGCATGGGTGATAACAGCAGCTTTGAGGTATCGGGTGGCGCCTTATAAGGCATACGCCGTTGTAACTCTGCCCCGAATGGACTCAGCACAACACAGGAGAAACGCACACCATTTTGTATCACCTGGTAACCCAAGCCAGGGCGCTCTACTTGAGCACAAAGTTCTGGTCCACCGTCTAACCGATACGGCAATCGAATCGATCCGGGTACCCAGCCACTCTCTAAGTAATACTCTTTCATCAGGCCTTTACCTTGATCGGCCTTCACCGAGATTTGATAGCCCTGATTTTTGGGTTCAATTTTGCTACTGTAGGACTCTTCACCAACCATCACAACAAACTCTTGAGTCAGTTTCATTTCATGCCCAAGAAGCTGACCCTCTAGCAATTTAGCCCTCTCCAAATAACGCAGATGTATAAAAGTTGCTAAGGCTGGTAGACGATTCGGGTCAGCCGGCACAACCGAGTTTGCTTGAAAGCCCTTAGGGAATTCTTCAGCAATAAATCCTGTATTAAAGTTACCCGATGTAAAGCGTGGATGCTGCAATAAGGCAGACTGAAACTGAATATTGGAATGAATCCCACGAATCACAAACTCATTGAGAGCACTGCGCATTTTGCTCATCGCCTCTTCGCGATTGGCGCCATGCGTAATTAACTTCGCAATCATGGAGTCGTAATACATGGGGATTTCACCGCCTTCATAAACCCCAGTATCAACACGAACACCATTTTGCGGGGCTGGTGGTTGGTATTTCACTAAACGGCCCGTTGATGGCATAAAGTTACGCAAGGGATCCTCGGCATTAATGCGACACTCCATTGCCCAGCCCTTGCGCTGTATTTGACTTTGTGTAAATGCTAATTTCTCACCCGCAGCTACCCGAATCATTTGCTCGACTAAATCCAAGCCTGTAATGCACTCTGTAACTGGGTGCTCTACCTGCAGTCGCGTATTCATCTCTAGGAAGTAAAACGATTTATCTTTGCCAACCACAAACTCAACAGTTCCCGCAGATTGATAGTTCACTGCCTTAGCAAGTGCAACCGCCTGCTCTCCCATCGCCTTACGTGTCGCATCATCCAAAAATGGTGATGGAGCTTCTTCGATCACCTTTTGGTGACGGCGCTGAATTGAGCACTCGCGTTCCCAAAGGTATACGGTATTGCCATGGGCATCACCCAGCACCTGAATCTCAATGTGACGAGGCTCTTCCACAAACTTCTCAATAAAGACACGGTCATCACCAAAGCTATTACGCGCCTCGTTCTTGCACGCCACAAATCCTTCGGCAGTTTCTTGATCGTTATACGCAACACGCAAGCCCTTACCACCGCCGCCGGCCGATGCTTTAATCATGACCGGATAACCAATTCCCTGAGCAATCTTCACCGCATCCTCCGGTTGCTCAATGGCCGCATTGTGCCCAGGAATCGTATTGACCTTTGCCTCTAAGGCTAATTTCTTGGAGGCGATCTTGTCGCCCATGGCTGCAATCGATTGATATTTGGGACCAATGAAGATGATCCCTTCTTCCTCAACGCGCCTTGCAAACTCTTCGTTCTCCGATAAGAAACCATATCCAGGATGAACCGCTTGTGCTCCCGTTTCTTTGCAAGCAGCAATAATCCGATCCATCTGTAAATAGGACTCACGTGATGGTGCGGGTCCAATGCACACGGCCTCATCAGCGATACGCACATGGCGCGCCTCAGCATCTGCCTCTGAATACACCGCCACAGTCTGAATGCCCATGCGTTTAGCAGTTAGCATCACACGACAGGCAATCTCGCCACGATTGGCGATGAGTATTTTCTTAAACATAATATGTTCTCAAAGTGAGTAAATTAGAGAGGAATATTGCCGTGCTTGCGGGGTGGATTTTGTAAATCCTTGTCTTGCAGCATCGCTAATGAACGAGCAATTCGTTTACGAGTCTCGTGCGGCATGATCACATCATCGATGTAGCCACGGCGTCCTGCTACAAAGGGGTTCGCAAACTTGGCTTTGTATTCTGCTTCGCGAGCACTAATTTTGCTCGGATCACTCTTTTCTTCGCGGAAGATAATTTCAACGGCGCCTTTAGGTCCCATAACGGCAATCTCTGCGGATGGCCAGGCAAAGTTGACATCCCCGCGCAAATGTTTAGACGCCATGACGTCATAGGCTCCACCATAGGCCTTGCGCGTAATGACGGTCACCTTAGGAACAGTGCAATCGGCATAGGCGTAGAGCAATTTGGCGCCGTGCTTAATAATGCCGCCGTACTCTTGAGCGGTGCCTGGCATAAACCCAGGTACGTCTACCAAAGTGACCACTGGAATATTGAATGCATCACAAAAACGTACAAAGCGTGCGGCCTTAATGGATGATTTGATGTCTAAGCAACCAGCCAAAACCAAAGGTTGATTCGCAACGATGCCAACCGTTTGTCCACCAATGCGAGCAAAGCCAATAATGATGTTCTTGGCATAGTCTGGTTGTAACTCAAAGAAATCCTCATCGTCCACAATCTTATGGATCAACTCTTTCATGTCGTACGGCTGATTTGGATTATTGGGTACCAAGGTATCTAAGGAGT
The DNA here is from genome assembly GCA_027486235.1 of Burkholderiaceae bacterium. Taxonomy (GTDB): domain Bacteria; phylum Pseudomonadota; class Gammaproteobacteria; order Burkholderiales; family Burkholderiaceae; genus Polynucleobacter; species Polynucleobacter hoetzingerianus. The sequence goes on along the minus strand of JAIXPN010000116.1, from coordinate 669 downwards.
AGTCTGGTTCGTCAGCCCAGACAAATCCCTCCAGACTTGGAGCCTTCTCTTTGTTCGAGAGCGGTAGATAGCTATAAAAACGGCGCAACATCATGATTGCCTCAACATCATTGTTAAAAGCAAGATCGCAGACTCCAGAAACCGTTGAATGCGTATTGGCACCGCCCAAATCCTCGGCTGTAACATCCTCGTGGGTCACGGTCTTGACCACCTCAGGACCAGTAACAAACATATATGAGGTATCTTTCACCATAAAGATGAAATCCGTTAAAGCGGGTGAATACACCGCGCCACCAGCACACGGTCCCATGATCAATGAGATTTGTGGAATAACTCCCGAAGCAGAAACATTGCGCTGAAAGATCTCTGCATAGCCACCAAGGGATGCAACCCCCTCTTGAATGCGTGCGCCACCAGAATCATTGAGGCCAATAACAGGTGCGCCAACTTTCATGGCCTGATCCATGATCTTACAAATCTTTTCAGCATGCGCTTCTGATAAAGAACCACCCAAGACCGTGAAATCTTGTGAGAACACAAAAACTAAGCGGCCATTAATCATCCCATAGCCAGTCACCACACCGTCACTGGGAACGGTTTGATCTGCCATCCCAAAATCCGTACAACGATGCTCCACAAACATGTCCCATTCCTCAAACGAGTCCTCAT
>JAIXPN010000058.1 GCA_027486235.1 Burkholderiaceae bacterium | reverse complement strand
CGTACGAAGCTTTGCAGGCTCCTGCCTAACCACTCGGCCAACGCGCCCTGGCTGGTATTAAACCAAACTTCATCCCAAACAAAATGGGAAGCTTTAGGGGCTTCCCATTAATAAATGGAGCGGGAAACGAGGCTCGAACTCGCGACCTCAACCTTGGCAAGGTTGCGCTCTACCAACTGAGCTATTCCCGCGTTACAGGACCGACAGTTTAGCAAAGATTCGGGATTAGGGCTTTAAAGGCTAAATATGGGTAAAGCTATGGCCTATTGGTAAGCTGGGGCAAGGCCTTTTGTAGGTAGTAAAACATCGACCACAAGGTCAAAAAGGCAGCAACCCAAATAAGCCATGTGCCCAGTTGGGCGCTCTGGATACCAAACAGTGGATCATTAAACAAGAGGAATGGGATTGCAATGAGTTGAGCAGTGGTCTTGAGTTTGCCAACCATGTGGACAGCCACACTTCTTGAGGCGCCAACTTGAGCCATCCACTCCCGTAACGCAGAGATCGTAATCTCTCGGCCAATAATCACTAAAGCAACCCATGCTTGTACGCGATCTAAATTGAGCAAGACCAGTAAAGCAGCGGCAACGATCAATTTATCTGCAACGGGGTCCAAGAACTCACCAAAGGCAGACTCCTGTTTCATGCGCCTTGCCAAAAATCCATCCAGCCAATCGGTAATCGCAGCAAAAACAAATAACACTGTTGCAAAGGTATTCTTCTCGCTGATGCTGAGCCAGTCATTGGGTAAATAAAAAATACCAACCAATAAAGGAATGGCGGCAACGCGTAACCAAGTTAGTGCAATCGGTAAATTAAATGGCATTTATGAAGAATAAACGATTGAGATGATTTTTTAGTGGAGTTGACGGTAAATCTGCTCTGCCAAAGTAGATGAGATCCCCTCAACACTTGATAACTCCTCAATGCTAGCGTTTGCCACCCCTTTAATGCCCCCAAAACGGGCTAATAATTTTTGCCTACGCTTTGCTCCAATTCCTTCTATTTCCTCTAGACGAGAAACGGTTCTTGATTTTGCTCGCTTAGCGCGCATTCCAGTAATGGCAAAACGATGGGCCTCATCCCGAATTTGCGCAATCAACATTAATGCTTGACTGTCGCGGCCAAGGGACAGTGACTCTCTACCATCAGCAAAAATGAGGGTTTCTAGGCCAACTTTTCGATCCTCGCCTTTGGCTACCCCCACAATTAATCCAATATCGATACCGAGTTCACTAAAGACTTGCCTAGCGATTTCAACCTGACCTTTGCCACCATCAATGAGCACAATTTGGGGTATTTTTTCTGGGGGTATTTCTTGATAATTGGAATAACGCCTGACCAAAGCTTGTCTCATTGCAGCATAGTCATCGCCCCCAGTGACTCCGGTGATGTTAAAGCGTCGATATTCTCCAGATTGCATCTCATTTTTTGCAAAAACTACACAAGCTGCTTGCGTTGCCTCGCCTGAGGTGTGGCTGATATCAAAACATTCAACCCGCAATTGGTCCAAATGCTCTAGGTCAAGATTCAAAACATCAGTGAAAGCTCTTACCCGAGCCAATTGCCCGCCCGTCTCAGCAATGCGTCTTAGAAGAGCAATCTTGGCATTACTCTCAGCCATCGCCAACCAGTGCTTGCGCTGACCCTGGGGTTGATGCAAGAGCTGCACTTTATGGCCCGAACGCTCATACAAGCCTTGTAATAAAGCTTCAGACCCCTCGCCCTTTAAGACCTGATTGGTAATCAACACTGTTGGAATTGGGGATGCGAATCCAGAGTGAGCATCTGCGTCTAAGTAGTGCTGCTGAATAAATGTTTCTAGGATTTCACTGGGATCATGGGCAGTATCAGCGCGACTTTTAATGCCTTTGGGGAAATAAGCTCGATCACCTAAATGTCGCCCACCCCGAACCATTGCTAAATTGACACAAATATTGCCCTCAATTACCTCAACAGCCAAAATATCGACATCGCTCTCGCCCTCCGCAACCACATCCATGGATTGTTGTTGTAGGACACTGGATAAATCAGCAATACGATCTCGGATCACAGCTGCCATCTCAAACTCCATGGCAGCACTATGCTCTTCCATCTCCTTTTCTAATTCAGCTAATACGGTCTGATGATTACCCTCTAGAAATCGTAGTGCCTGACTAACATCCTGGGTGTACTGCTCCTTACTTAGCATGCCCACACAAGGGGCGCTGCAGCGATGAATTTGATGTAACAGACATGGCCGACTACGATTCTTGAAAACGGAATCTTCGCAGGTTCGCAAACGAAATACCTTTTGCAAAATTTGCACACTATTGCGTACAGCCCATGAGTTTGGAAACGGTCCGAAATAGCGATTTCGGCGATCTACCTTCCCTCGATAGGAAGCTAAACGAGGGTAATCATGTCCAGTCAGCATTAAATAAGGATATGACTTGTCATCACGAAATAAAATATTAAAAGGCGGTGCATGTTCCTTAATTAAGTTATTCTCGAGGATCAGCGCCTCTGTTTCAGTGCGCGTTACCGTAATTTCAAAACGAATAATGCGCTTGACCATACGCTCGATACGAGGTGATAGTTGAGTACGCTGAAAATAGCTCGATACGCGTTTCTTTAGATCCTTGGCCTTGCCCACATATAAGATATGTCCAGCCTCATCAAAGAAACGATATACACCCGGCAAGCCAGGTAAACGTTTAAGATCACTTTGAAGGGTTTTAGGGGACAAATTTGTCATGCGTTGGGATATTTTCTGCCAAATCGTCGATAACTATGGTGATGCTGGTGTTTGCTGGCGTCTAGCCCGATCCTTAGCCATTCAACATCAACAAAATATACGCTTATTTTGTGATGACCTGCATACGCTCAAATTATTGATGATGGGCAGTAGCGATATCCCAGCTATTGAGTTTTTGCCATGGGAATCGAGCTATGCTAACTCCAGACATG
>JAIXPN010000089.1 GCA_027486235.1 Burkholderiaceae bacterium | reverse complement strand
TGGTTGATGATGGGTACAGCCCTAAAAAAAGTGTAAATATTTTTTTACACTTATTATGATTATGAATATAGACAGCTAATGAAGCAGGGTCAATCAACAGATACTAGGGAAAACCCTTAATGAACTCTATCAATCGTGTTCCCTATGACTGGCCAAACCGTCAGATCAGCCGCTCGGTGCAGGTGGCTGGGCTGACCTGGCATGTGCAGATCTCTGGAAAAGGCCCACTCATTTTGTTATTGCATGGGACTGGATCGTCAACCCACTCGTGGGCAGAACTGACCCCTCTTCTCAATCAAGAAGCACAAATCTTAAATGTCGATTTGCCCGGTCATGCCTTTACTCAGGGTGCTCCTGTAGAAAGCCTAAAGCTCGAAGAGATCGCGAGTAATCTAATTGCGTTGATTGGCGAGCTGAAACTGCCCTGGCCCACCATGGTAGTTGGTCATTCTGCGGGTGCACCACTGGCTCTCGCCTTTGCCGTTCAAGCGAAGGTAAAACCACAAATCATTATTGGCTTTAATCCTTCACTGATCCCACCACCACCCAGTTACACCCAATTTTTTGGTCCGATGTTAGGTCCAGTTACGAAATCAGCAACCTTGGCATCCATTCTGGCCAAAATTGCGCCCATGAGTGGCATGACCGATCGCTTGCTGGACTCCACCAACACCAACTTACCCGAAACGAATCGCAATTACTACCGCCGTTTATTTACCTCTCCAGAACATGTACGCGGTGCAATGAACTTCATGGCCTCAGCCAATATCAATCAGGTACTCAGCGCAAGCTCTAACCTACCCAGTAAATTAATTTGGGTCATTGGTGAGAGTGATCAATGGGTCCCTGAATTAGGCTTGCAGAAAATTATTCGCCAGTATTTTGCTAACTCAACCATCATTCATTGGCAAGGCGGACACATCATGCATGAAGTTGAAACTGCGCGGAGTGCTGATTTGATCTTGAGTGAACTGCGCACTCTAAAAAAATAATTGCTATTGATGTAATACCTGAATCACCGCTTGGGAAAGTTCTTGAGCGCCTGCATGCGGTAGAGGTAAATAATACGAGCCGATTAGATTGGCAATTTGCCGCCCCTCTTCTCGCGCTTGTGGTGATGTATCAATCCACAAACTGCGTACCTTAACTTGCCCCGCCATGCGCGCCGATTGCTCGGCATCGATTTGGGCTTGCGCGCGACCCGGCGTGCCATCGCGGGCAATATTGGCTCGCCCATCGGTTAAGAACACTAATGTAGGGGTCATGCCTTTCTTAAGAGATCCTTTGGCTAGCTGATAGGCAGTATCAATGGCGCGTGCTAAGGGTGTACCTCCGCCGCCTGGTAATGACGCTAAGGATCGCTTCGCTCTCACCAAGGAGCGAGTGGGACTCAATAACAACTCGGCCTCGCTCCCCCGAAAGGCGATTAGAGCAACTTGATCGCGGCGCACATAACACTCTGCTAGAAGAAGCTCAACAGCACCCTTAGCTTCAGCCAAACGGTTCATCGCTGCCGAGCCCGATGCATCCACCACAAAAGTTGTTAAGGTTTGCGTGCGCTCACGATAGCGCTTCACCCGGAAATCATCTTTGTGAATAATCACGCAGGTCTGACTCGGTCTCTCTAGATTACGCAGCTCACGTCGCCGCATCGCTTGCCATGGTACTGCGGCACGCAAAGTATCAATCAAGCTTAAAGTTTGTCCTGCGCGTGGTGATCCAGACATCGATCCCATCGGCCGGCCACGCTTCGCACTCAGTTGACTTACGCCAGTCTTACCAGCGGCAGTATTTTTTTGTCTAGCCATTGCAATTTGCGCCAAGCGAGCCAAGAGATCGGCAGGAACACTTGCCCGGGCAGCCTCCAGAATTTGATCTTCCAACACTTCATCATCGGGGGTTTGTGAGTTCTTGGGATCCTCTGATTCCACATCATCGGATTGCGGCGGTGGAGTCTCATCCTGCATCTGCTCTTGATCCGATTGATCGGGCATTTGGGTGGCACGTGGGATCAAGACCAAACTCACGGCCCGCTCGAGATGCTCTTTGCTGGGCGTGCTACTTTCCCAGAGGGGATCGAATGCCGCCAGATAGCGTGCTGTGCGTACAGTAAATTGCACAGCACGTAATGAAGGAATACCTAACTGCAGGGCGACACCGACTAAGGCATTAAGCTGCTCATCATTAAGCGCAATAGCTGATAGGCGTGCATCAAACTCCTGCCGATCAAACTCGCTCCAGATTGCATCCATCGACTCTTCGGGTAATGAGTGCCATGCGATGCTATCCAGATCAATATGAAAGGCACAGCGTTCAATTAACTTTGGATTCACGTGCTCGTCGTCCTCAATACTTTCATCGAGAGCAACGACACCAATGCGACAGCTCATGGTTTTACTTTGGCCATCGCGTTCTAAGCGAATGGTGCCATGATCTAAGGCGCTAGAGAGGCGAGCGGCCACGCCCATCTCGAGACGCTCAGCCATGGGCAAGATCACAATACTCTGATCACATTTGGCGAGCAGACCTTCGCGTAAGACCGGTTTACCTTGCTTGAGGGTAGATTCAATATCGAGTCCACCGAGTAAATTTTCGTCGGTAATCGTGGACGGTATCTTGCGCAAGGGAACTGATAATCCTTGCTGCCGAGCGATTTGCTCAAGAGCGGTGAGCCAGCGATCACGTACAGGGCTCAAACGAGCGCGTACCAGTACGCCCCCAAAATGATGCGGTGCTAATACGAGCAGTTGTGCGACCTGCAGACAGGCCAACCAATGTTCGCTCATCAATTAACGAAAGAGTTCGTCCAGTGCACGCTGCACTCGAGTAGCAGAACTAGACTCATCGAGTGGATTGCGGCGTAAGCGATGTTGTAGGGCTGGCACGGCAATCCGCTTGAGGTGTTCGCGGCTTACCTTATTTTTACCTTCGAGTGCAGCAACCGCGCGCGAGGCACGCAGCAAGGTAAGCTCACCGCGCAAACCATCGGTGCCAAGGTGAGCGCATAAGCGTGTAGCATCTTCTAAGAGCTTGTCATCGGCTTTGACACTTGCCAATTTCTTACGCGCTGTCGTCATCCGTGTTCGGATCGCCCCTTCCTCGCCTTCCCACAGTTTTAAGAAAGCCTCGGGATTGCGCTCAAACTGATCGCGACGCTTAATGATCTCCACGCGCCCTGCCATATCGTCTGGGGTCTTCACTTCAACGGCCAAACCAAAGCGGTCGAGTAATTGTGGGCGCAGCTCACCCTCTTCTGGATTACCGCTGCCAACGAGCACAAAGCGAGCCGGATGGCGCACACTCAAACCCTCACGCTCAACCACGTTTGTGCCTGAAGCCGCCACATCAATTAAGAGATCAACCAAATGATCATCCAAGAGATTTACTTCATCAATGTACAGAAAACCGCGATGCGCTCTTGCCAATAATCCTGGCTCAAAGGCTTTCTCCCCTAAAGTAAGGGCCTTCTCAATATCAAGCGCTCCAAGCACGCGATCTTCTGTAGCACCCAAGGGTAGGTCTACTACCGGAACAGGACGCACTTCTGTTTTGAGCTTGGTGGTGGCCTTCGAGAGTGCGTCGCAAATTGCACAGTTACCAGCCAGTGCTTTTGGATCGCAACCATAGGGGCACTCTTTGACAACGGTCATACTGGGTAATAAAGCCGCAAGTCCCCGAACCGCGGTTGATTTACCCGTGCCACGATCACCCATGACCAATACGCCGCCGACGCTGGGATCTAGGGCAGCTACTAAGATGGCTAACTTCATATCCTCTTGACCAACAATGGCTGAAAAGGGGTAATTACGGGCCATGCTTTGCTCCTAATAGTGACAATTCATTGATGCTTCTCTAATTTAAGGTTAAATATAAGGCATATAAACCCCAAATTAGCCCAACAAAGGGAAAATCATGAGTGAAAACAGCCCCAAAGACATTAAAAACATCGAGCACCGCATTGAGTCTTGGCTCATTCCCACTGGTAATCTCTTTGTTTCCCTATTTCATCGCATTGCTCTGTTTGGTATCGGCGCCGCTACCGTTTGGGCTGCCGGCATGAGTTTCGCTGAAATGATGCATAAGCCCTATGCCTCGGTGCAAGATCTTCTCCTCTTATTTATTTACCTAGAGATCGGCGCCATGGTGGGTATTTATTTCAAGACCAACCATATGCCCGTGCGTTTTCTGATCTATATCGCCATCACTGCGGTGACTCGTTTAATTATTGATTTAGTCGGCACCAAGCACGAGGCTGATATGGGCATCCTGCTCATGGGGATTACCATTTTTGTTTTGGCTCTCGCCAATGCTTTAATCCGCTATGCATCCAATAAGTTTCCGAGCAAATCCGATACGCCCGGTGAGTAGTGCATGAGTCCAGAAGAGCAGCAAACCCGAATTGATCTAGCCGCGTGCTATCGGCTCTGTGCGTTTGAGGGCTGGGATGATCTGATTTATACGCATATCTCGGCAAGCGTTCCGGGTGAGCCCAATCACTATCTCATTAATCCCTTTGGCTATCAGTTTGATGAAATTACCGCATCGAACTTAGTCAAGGTCGATACCGAGGGAAAAATTGTGGATGCCAGCTCTCCATATCGAGTCAACCCAACCGGCTTTGCGATTCATGGGGCCGTGCATCGCGCGAGACCCGATGCCAATTGCGTCATGCACTTACACAATACGGCCGGTATTGCTGTATCGGCTCAAAGCAAAGGCTTGCTGCCCCTCTCACAACACGCGATGCGTTTTATTGGGCATATCGCCTATCACGACTATGAGGGTGTTGCCTTATCCGCTTCAGAAGGACAGCGTCTAACTGAGTCATTGGGTCAGCACCCTGCGATGCTCTTGCGCAATCATGGCACTCTCACCGTTGGCAGAACAATCGGTGAGGCATACGTTGTGATGGCAACCCTGATTAAAGCCTGCGAGGTTCAGATTGCGGCACTAAGCGCTACAGAATTGCATACACCAAAGCAGAGTGTGATTCAGAAAGCAGCCGATGAACTCCATGACAATGGTGCGGAAGAAGGAATCTTAGAATGGCCCGCCCTATTACGTATGCTGGATCGCTTTGATGAAAGCTATAAAGAGTAATGATGATTTATCTACGAAAGGAGTAATCATGCCAACCTTGAATGTGCAATTATTTGAAGGCCGGACTGTTGAGCAAAAACGTCGCTTTGTTGCTGAGGTCACCCGCGTTACCTGCGAGACACTAGGCTGCTCAGCGGGCTCTGTTGACATCATCATCACCGATGTCAAAAAAGAGGATTGGGCTACAGGCGGTAAGTTATGGTGTGATGCAGATACTTAAGCGTGGACGGTGATTCTCATCCCTAAAGCCTGAACAACGCGTGAGACCGTATCAAAGCGTGGCTTCGTATTGGGTTTTAGGGCCTTATACAAAGCCTCACGGGTCAATCCACTCGATTGTGCAATCTGAGCCATCCCCCTGGCTCTAGCGATATGGCCCAAAGCAGCAGCTAGCTCGGCATCATCACCATCCGCAATAACCTGATTTAAATATTCTGTTGTAGCCTTTTTGCTCTTTAGCAAACGCGCTATATCAAATTCAGGATGTTTTAGATTTTTACCCTTTTTTAGTATTTTCATTTACTCCCTCAATTCCTTAACCATAAACTTTGCTAATTGGATATCAGTCGTTTGTGTTTTTTTACATCCACCATTAAGCATCACAATCGTCACCGACTCTTGCTGAAAGTAATACATTCTCCAGCCAACACCAAAAAATTCTCTCATTTCATAAAGAAATTCACTCAAGCGCTTGATATCTCCGAACTGTCCTCGCTGCACTTTCTCAAGACGTCTCGCTAGACGTATACGGGTAGTCAGACCTCGAATGCTATTTAACCAATTACGAAATCGTTTTGTTTCAAGCACTGTAATCATCAGTGAATTTTAATATAGCTATTGTAATCGACAGATTACAATTAGCCAATCCTATGCTCGGCAACAAGGATTATTTATCGCACTTCTGATTTTTTTAGAATAGTTATTTAGACAGCACACGCATTCGCGTATGTCTAGGATTTTTCTAAAAAGTATTCGGCCTGCGCCAATGATTCTTCGGCATCGAGGCCAACGATATCGGCGCTTACCTCTTTGCACAGTTCGGGCCTAGCAATAAAGATGGGGCCGCCCACCATGACACCAATTTTTTGATTGAGTGATTCTTCTTTGAGTAAGGCAATAAATCGTTTCAGTGCGGGTAATTGATCTTCGGTGCTAACCGATAAGCCGACCAAATCAAAATGTTGGGTCTTAATCGCCGTGACAATATCGGCTTCAGTGGCAGCCAACTCGCCCCACACTTTCCAACCACCGCGGCGGAAGAACTCAGAGACCATAAAGAGGCCCAAGGTGTGTTGCGATCCAGGTAATGGTACAAGCATCGCGTGTGGCGCAGCTTCATCGTTACGGGCAAATTCCTGAAAGAGTGGGCTAAAGTCATAAATCAGCTGCTTGATTCGCCAGATGCCAGTGGTCACTTGCGTAAAGCTTGCACTATCTTCTACCCACATCTCTCCTAAACGGCGTGCCACTGGGGCAAGTAAGCGTAGGTAAATTTCATCTAAGGGTACGCCCTGCTCATATAAATTCTGTACAAAAAGAGCAGCCTGACTAGCATCATCTTGTAATACCAAATGGGTTAATTGCTCAACTCGGCTTTGATCATCGAGCCGTATATTCATGATCGGATTGCGATTCGGCTCGTGCGAGACAGTGTGAGCCATTAACAATCTGGGAATGACATTGGTCTCGATGGTTTGCATGAGCCAATCTAAGTGTTCCTCGGGTTTTGCATCCAAACGTAAAGGACGGCTTCCTAGTTCAGCTGATAACTTGCCAATCCGCTCACTGTGCTGATCGTTTGCCGATTCATGCACACACTCATCCCATTCAGCCCGACTTGGGTTGATGTTCTGTTGCTGCTCATCCTTGGAAAACAATTTTTCCTTGATGAGGCTGGCGTATCGCCAAAGAACCATTCCGTCTCCGATTTTCTTTAGGTATTACTTCTTAGGGGCTAGCCAAACCTCTACTGAAAATCAAGCCCATTTTTCCAACACTTTTGCACCTCTATTTATAGATCGATGTGGCCGCCTTCGCCATGAATGATTACTTTTAAGGGTAAACCCTAAATTATTCCTTGATTACAGGAATAAGTGTCAATAAAAGTTGACACATTGAGATGATTTCAATATAAAAAGAGCTATCCCATCTGGAGCTTAAAGCACTATGGCGGTTCAATCAAAGTCCAAGCAAACGCCGATTCCAATTCGTTTGGTATTGGTCACTATGGATACCCACTTAAATAGTGCGGCTAGGCGCGCCCAGTTTCAGCTGCAACGCTCTATTCCAGGACTATCGCTGCAAATTCATGCGGCCAGTGAGTTCACTGGTAATCCAGAACTGACCCAAAAAGCAGTGAACGATATTGCCGCTGGCGACATTGTGCTCGCCACCATGCTTTTTATGGAAGACCACTATCTACCGATCTTTGAGGCTCTCAAAGCCAAACGTGATCACTGCGACGCCATGGTTTGCGCCATGTCTGCGGGAGAGGTAGTCAAGCTCACCAAGATTGGCAAACTGGATATGAGTAAGCCTGCCAGTGGGCCGATGGCCATTCTCAAGAAGCTGCGACCCAAGGCAAAGACAGATGGAGAGAAGCAAACGAGTTCTGGTGCAAAGCAGATGAAGGTCTTACGCCTGATTCCGCAAATCTTGCGCTGGATACCAGGAACTGCGCAAGATGTGCGGGTCTATTTTTTAACCCTGCAATATTGGCTGGGTGGCTCAGAAGAAAATATCTTCAACCTATTTAGTTACCTCATTAATCGCTATGCCGCTGGTCCGCGAGAGCAATTGCGTGGCCTAGCAAAGCCCACCGATCCGGTGGAGTATCCCGACCTTGGCGTGTATCACCCGCGCATGAAAAATCGCCTCAGCGAGAAACTCTCTGATCTTCCCAAAGTAATCCCTGATGCAAAGAGTCGTGGCCGAGTAGGCTTACTCTTACTACGCTCCTATTTAGTCTCTGGTAATAGCGGTCACTACGACCCCGTCATCGCTGCTTTGGAAGCACAGGGCCTGCAAGTCGTTCCAGCCTTTGCCGCCGGCTTAGACTCGCGCCCTGCGATTGATACGTATTTCATTAAAAATAATCAGATTACCGTGGATGCAGTGATTTCACTAACTGGTTTCTCTTTAGTAGGTGGCCCAGCATATAACGATGCCAAAGCAGCCGAAGAAGTGCTGGCTAAGCTCGATGTCCCTTATATTGCTGCTCATCCGGTTGAGTTTCAGACACTGACCCAGTGGGGTGGATCCGATCGCGGTTTAATGCCAGTGGAGAGCACCATCATGGTGGCGATTCCTGAGCTCGATGGTGCTACTCAACCAATGGTCTATGGTGGACGACCTGGCGCAGCAGGCACAACCTGCACCGGCTGTCATCAACGGTGTACGTTTACTGAAGAACACAACCCACAAGATATGTTTACCTGTGTAGAGCGCACAGGCATGCTAGCCGCTCGCACCGCCAAACTCGTTGATCTGCGCAAATCCAATAAAGCCAACCGTAAGGTGGGCTTGGTGATCTTTAATTTCCCACCCAATGCGGGTCACACTGGCACTGCAGCCTACCTCAATGTTTTTGAGTCTCTGCATAAAACCATGTTGGGTCTCAAGGCCGATGGCTATACCTTAACCGTTCCAGAATCGGCTGAAGCTCTACGTCAAGAAATTATTGAAGGTAATGCCCAGCAGTATGGAGCCGAAGCAAATGTGCACACCATCATCTCTGCCGATGATCATGTCAAACGCGAGCGCCACTTAAAAGACATTGAAGCCCAATGGGGTCCAGCACCTGGTAAGCAATGGAGTAATGGCACAGGGATCTTCATTCTTGGTAAGCAATATGGCAATGTCTTGGTGAGTGTGCAGCCCGGTTTTGGTTTTGAGGGCGACCCCATGCGCCTGCTCTTTGAAAAAGGCTTTGCCCCAACGCACGCCTTCTCTGCGTTCTACCGCTATCTCCGTGAAGATTTTGCAGCAAATGCAGTTCTGCACTTTGGTACCCACGGAGCTCTCGAGTTTATGCCTGGGAAGCAAGCGGGTATGAGCGGCTCTTGCTGGCCTGATCGTCTAATTGCCGATCTACCGAACTTTTATTTGTATGCCTCCAATAATCCATCCGAGGGAGCACTTGCTAAGCGTCGTGCTGGTGCCACTTTAATTAGCTATCTCACCCCACCCGTGACTCAAGCTGGGATTTATGCAGGACTGGTCGATCTGAAAACCTCGATCGAGCGGTGGCGTGCCATTGCTCCTGAGCAACGTGGCGACGAGGAGGATCATGATCTAGCAGCCCTCATTCAAGCGCAAGCGGCCCAAATGGATTTATCTAAAGCAGAGCCGCTGTGGAATCTGGATGACGATCAGTTCTTACAAACACAAATTAGCAAACTCTATGAAGATATCTTAGAGCTCGAGTACACACTCATCCCTCATGGTATGCATGTGGTAGGCACAACACCGAGTGAGAGTGAGCGCGTTGATTTACTAAGCGCCATGTCAGAAGGCGCTTTTGGCAAACCTCTGCCTAACTCTGCCATTACGCAACTCGTTCAGGGTAAATCGATTGCCACGATTGTGAGTAAGAACACAGACCTCAAAGCATTCCCCAAAGAAGAAATTTCGCAATCTCTTGAAAAACTCCAGCACTGGGATCAGCAAATTCAGCAAGAGACCGAGATACCTGCGCTATTAAAGGCATTAGATGGTCGCTTTATTCGTCCCGCCCCAGGGGGAGATGTGATGCGCAATCCCGAGGTCTTGCCATCGGGTCGCAATCTCCATGGCTTTGATCCCTTCCGTATCCCCAGCGCCTTTGCCGTGAAAGATGGCGCCAAGCAAGCACAGAAGATCTTACAAAAGCACCTCGATGATGGTCACGCTCTTCCCGAATCGATTGCACTCGTTTTATGGGGTAGTGATAACCTCAAATCGGAAGGTGGACAAATTGGTCAAGCTTTAGCCCTCTTGGGTGCCTTACCGCGCTTTGATGGCTACGGACGTCTTGCCGGTGCGACCTTAATCCCCTTAGAAGAACTCGGTCGTCCGCGCATTGATGTGGTCATTACCCTCTCGGGCATCTTTCGTGATTTGATGCCCCTGCAAATTAAGTTACTCGCCGAAGCGGCATTCTTGGCAGCATCCGCTGATGAACCCATCGAGCAAAACTTTATTCGCAAGCACGCTCTGGCCTATATGCAAGAGCATGGCTGTGATCTGGAGACCGCATCCTTACGAGTCTATGGCAATGCCGATGGTACCTATGGGGCGAACGTCAATCACTTGGTTGAGCACAGCGTTTGGGATGAAGAGGATGAACTTGCTGAGACCTATATGCGGCGCAAGGGCTTTGCCTATGGCAAGTCAGGTAAGCCCGTCTGCAGTAACGCTCTTCTCAAAAGTGTTCTGGCTGATGTCACCATGAGTTATCAAAACCTGGAGTCGATGGAACTGGGAGTCACCACCATTGATAACTACTTTGATACCCTAGGCGGAATTACCAAAGCAGTGAAGCGTGCCAAAGGTGGTCAAGAAATACCGGTTTACATCGGTGATCAAACTCAGGGTGAAGGTGTGGTCAGAACGCTCTCTGAGCAAGTCTCGCTTGAGACCAGAACCCGCATGCTCAATCCCAAGTGGTTTGAGGGCATGCTCAAGCACGGCTACGAGGGTGTGCGACAAATCGAGGTGCACATTACTAACACCATGGGCTGGTCAGCCACTACTGGTCAAGTACAACCTTGGGTCTATAAGCAACTCACCCAGACCTTCATCCTTGATCCCAAAATGCGTGAACGCCTAGCGCAACTCAATCCTACGGCATCAGCGCGCATGGCCAATCGCTTGATGGAAGCCTCCAATCGCAACTACTGGCAACCCGATGATGAGATGCGTGCGGCCATGAAGCAAGCCAGCGAAGAGTTAGAAGATCGTCTTGAAGGTGTCTTTGAGACACCCAATCTGCAGCGCGCGGGTTAAGGCCTAAATTACCATCAGCGGTTTTTTCTGCAAGGGCGGTGGAAAAGCGCGATCAAGCTTTGCCAAAATCCCAGCCTCCAGAACCAGATCTTCTGCCGCCAGGTTCTCTTCTAAGCGCGTGTGATTGACCGTCTTTGGAATTGCCACCGCATTGGACACACGCATGATCCACGCCAAGGCTAACTGAGCAGGTGTTAAGTTGACCTCTTTAGCAATAGCGATGAGCTGGGGATTACGCATCAACTCACCGGCTCCAAGTGGTGAATAGGCCATTAAGCTGATGCCTTTTTCTTGAAGGAGTGGAATTAAGTCGTATTCAATCCCGCGCGCATTGAGTGCGTAATAGACTTGGTTGCACATTGTTTGATAAGGGCTGCCGACTCGCTGCTCTGCAGCTAACCAATCACGCACATCGGGAGCGTCAAAATTACTAATGCCATAACTACGAATTAGTCCGCGCTCTTGTAAGGCAATCATGCCCTCGAGCGTGGATTCGTAGGAATAAGAGCCTTGCCAGTGCAAGAGATAGCAATCGATGTACTCGCAGCCCATTCGCCCAATCGAAGCCTCACACGCTGCAATCGTGCCCTTGGTACTCGCATGACTGGGCAACACCTTACTCACAATCTGAAGTGCCTCGCGAGTACTGGCGCCAACATGTTTGAGCGCTTTGCCAATGAGGGTCTCAACATGACCCGAGGCGTACATCTCGGCGGTGTCAATTAACTGATACCCCATTCCAATGGCAGCTTCGATCGCTGCAATTTCTTGGGATTCGGAGCGAGAGTTCTCACCCATTTGCCAAGTGCCCAGGCCAATCCGAGAGTCAAAGGTAAAGCTCATACTTTTTGGATTAATAGAACTGGCGCCTTACATCACAATCTTGGCATTTTGGCGAAGACGCTTCACAGTTTCGAGCAGATACTGCTGCACGATGGCTTGACGCAATTGATTTTTAGCTTCTTCAAAGCTGGGGATCTTAGCAGCACGCTTATCATCTAGCCGCACAATCACCCATGCATTACCAATCTGGATGGGTTTCTTGGAAAACTCGTTTTTGTTGAGTAAGCGCAGGGCTTGCAAAATCTGGGGATTAATCTGCTGAGAATTAACCCAACCTACACTACCGCCCTCTTTTTTACCAGCCGCATCGGCTGAAAAATCTCGGGCCAATTGGGTAAAGGAATCGCCTTTTTGCAAACGACTTAGGAGTACCAGGGATTCGCTTTCTTTACTGCTGATGATTTGGCTAAAGCGATATTGCACCTCACCCCCCGTATCGCCTAAGAGTTTTTTCTGGCGCTCATACTCGGTTTTGAGTTGCTCATCAGTGATGGGGTTTTTCTTAAAGTACTCATCTAGGTAAAGCTGTAAAAGCAGATTTTGCTCAAATTGATCGACTTGTACGATAAATTCGGTGGATTTTTCAAGGCCCTCTTTTTTTGCTTCTTGGGCTAAGAGCTCACGATTAACTAATTCCTCTTTAATCGTTTGACGCAATTCGGGGGAATCCTTGGCACCCCGCTCGATGGCGCTTTTAAGATTGGCATCAAATGTGGCCTGGGTAATTGGCACACTGTTTACAGAGGCAACAAACTGCAAAACGGTTTTTTTGTCCTCATTGGCAAAAGCCATCTGCGCTGAGCATGGCAATAACAGCAAAATGCTAAATAGGGAAATAATTTTTGTGGGCATGAGCCAATAATACCGCGAACAACGCCTCCTCCTCAAAGGAGTTATTTGCACTCTACTGTTTCGTTCTCATCCGCGCAATTGACATCTCGATTGGTGTTAGTCTCACCATCCATTGCTACAGTTACTTCACCACCAGAGCCATCAGCGTCGGATAACTTAACTAACTTATTCAGTTTGAGGGTATTGGCTAAATTTCCACCGCTCGAGGCAGCGGCGGCTGCACGAGCCTCTTGGACTGGCAGGCTAACTCCCGTTAAGCCAATTCCAGAACCAGTGAAATTAGTTTCGCCATCAATAATTAATCGACTGGTTCCAACGACATTAAACTCAGCGCCTACTTTAGAAATATCAAAGTTAATTTGTCCTGCTTGGCTCGATGTGAAGGTCGTTGCTCCTGTGCTTGCATCGGGTGTAATGTTCATGCGTGCAGTACTGTAATTTTGTTCAGCCAAGGTCTCTACGCCGCCTTTAACTTCAATCAAGCCACCAACATCAAGAGTCGTGCTTAGTCGATCTCGATATTGCAAAGTCTGAATATTGGCCGAGTAGAAGGGGAAAATATTACCGACCAAGCCATTAAAGCGAATGATAGGTTCATTAGCAGAACCAGGATCAGCAAAACCCTCGAAGATCGAAGCCACCAACAAGGAGTAGGTATTGGCTGCGGCACCATTTACATTGCCATTGAATTCCACCAAGGGATCCATGGACATAAATACTCGAGTCTTGCCGCGTGACAATATGGTGAATGTTTCTACAGGCTTAGTGTTATCCATAAAGCGGTTGTACAAGAAACCGTCTTGACCATTATCGCTAATGGTGATGTTGGTGGCTGTATAGATTTGCTGTTTCGCTGTTAAAACATCGCCCTTGATGATGATCTGACCACCAGTGACTTGCAATACACTTAACGGAGCCACTGAACCGATACTATCGCCTAAAGTAACGGTTCCAGTTCCTGCATTAACAGTGAGTGAGCTAGCATCTTTTGCGGTGCTATCAATCCGTCCATTAAAGCTAATATTGGCATTCGTAGCACTCAATGTCACCAGTGTTCCGCTAGCAGGATCAATCACAACATTGCCGTTGTAGGTTTGAGCACCAACTGTCCGAATATCCGACCGAATTCGAACGGGTCCACTCACGCGCAATGCTGACAAAGTAATGCCATCGGCTAGGGTTAAGTTACCCGAGCTGACCACCAGTTCACTATCGCGTAGCGCATCATCATTAGCCAGGTTCAGTACCGAACCATTTAGGAGAGTATTACCCGTGTGCGTATTTGCACCGGAGAGAGTTAAGATACCAGTGCCAGTTTTCTCAATTGAGCCAGTTCCACTCAATTGACCCGCAAAGGTACTGTCTTGATTATCACCACCCACGACTAAATTAGCATTCAGTATCACCGATCCGGATCCCAATACCGCTGTAATCGTATCGTTAGTAGCGACGTTGTACGTTGCCCCGCTAGCGACGGTCACTGCCGTGCTATCACTTAAGGTGCCGGTCACACTCAAGGTACCGCCGGTGATAGTGGTATTGCCAGTGTAGGTGTTATTGCCTGCGAGGGTCAGGGTGCCAGCACCGGCTTTGGTGAAGTTACCAGTACCCGCCATGATGCCGCCATAGGTCAAGGTAGTAGCGGCAGCGGTATTGATTGTGCCGCCTGCACTACCTAAGCTGATACCGCGATTAGCATTCAGAGTAAAGCTAGCGGTCGTATTAAGTACACCGCCGTTGAGTACTAATTGTCCTGCTGTCGCACTTGCAGGCGCTGTGCCTAAATTAGTATCTGCGTCAATCGCCAAGGTACCAGCACTAATCGTAGTGGTACCGGTGTAGGTGTTGGCACCTGAGAGAGTGAAGGTGCCGTTACCGACCTTCACGAGGTTACCGCTGCCACTAATCACACCACTATGGGTTGTGCTGGTGCTATCACCACTGGTAAGTGTGAAGGTATTCAAGTTGACATTACCAGCACCGGCTAAGGAAGCGATGGTATCGTTAGCAGCGACGTTGTACGTTGCCCCGCTAGCGACGGTCACTGCCGTACTATCACTTAAGGCGCCAGACACACTTAAGGTACCGCCGGTGATAGTGGTATTGCCCGTGTAGGTGTTATTGCCTGTAAGTGCGAGTACACCATTTAAACCAACATTGGCTGAAAGCGTGAGTGCGCCAGAACCCGTGATGATGCCGGGCACAGTAATCGTACTGCCGTTATTGACTTGGATAGTACTATTACCCAATACCGTAATGCCACGATTGGCATTCAACGTAATGTTTGCGCCGTTGTAATTAAAGAGTGCGCCATTATTGAGGGTTAATTGATCTGCCACCGCGGTACTAGGCGCAGCACCTAAGTTTGTATCCGAACTGATATTAAGCTGACCATCGGCAATGGTAGTTTTACCGGTGTAGGTGTTATTGCCTGCGAGAGTGAAGGTGCCGTTACCGACCTTCACCAAGTTACCGCTGCCACTAATCACGCCACTATGGGTTGTGCTGGTGCTATCACCACTGGTGAGTGTGAAGGTATTCAAGTTGACATTACCAGCACCGGCTAAGGATGCAATCGTATCGTTGGCAGCCACGTTGTACGTTGCCCCGCTAGCGACTGTTACTGCGGTGCTATCACTTAAGCTTCCGGTCACACTCAAGGTACCAGCACTAATGGTGGTAGTACCGGTGTAGGTGTTGTTGCCTGCGAGGGTCAGGGTACCAGTACCGGCTTTGGTGATCGACCCAGAACCGGATATAGCACCATTCATTGTGCTGGATGGGCTTGTAGTATTTACAGACAGGGCTGCAATGTTTGAGACCGTACCCGTCACATTCAGTGAAGCACTGTTAATCGTTAAGTTTGCAGTAATGTTTACTCCGCTAGTAGCGGCTTGATATTGACTCAATACTGCTGCCGGACTCAAAACGGAGTTGTAATACGCAATATTGGCAATTCCGCCATTAAAGTACTGCGGACCAAAGGTTCGATTGCCCACCATCAATACGGCACCAACCCCTGCTGATACCGATCCTGAAATTGGGTAATTTGTTTGGATTGCAGCTCCATTAGCATAAACATTGAGCTGCGAACCGTTGCTCGTCAAGACAACCTGAGTCCATGAACCAGTGGCAGGCAAATAACTATTGGCATTAATCCAAGCCCAACCTGGACTCGAGTTAGCAATCGCCCACTCGATGCGGTTATTCTGAATAGCAATCTCGTATTGATTTTCTTTATTCATGATCATGCCATTACCACCGGCATTGTTCTTCACCCATGCAACCATGGTGAATGAACCTGATCCTGGGTTTAGCGCCGACTGATTAGGATAGGTTAAGTAACTCGATCCTGGAACATACAAAGCAGTAGTGTCAGCAAACATGCCAGATGTTCGGCCAGGGCCACCGCTAGCGCTTTGAATGACATAGGTACCGTTACCACCCAAGGTTCCTAAGTTGACAGCTGTACCCGAATTAATCGCATCGGTCAGTGGTATGAATACCAGCGGATTACTGCTTAATACCTCAGCCTCATAGGCGGACTGACTGGCGACGGTACCACTGCCTTTACTAATATTGCCAAGAACACTTACAGTGGCACTGCCAGCATTAATGGTTAGCGATGCACTCAACACCAAGTTGCTATTGAAACTAATGTTGGCATTCGTGGTTTGTAAAGTAGCATCACCGGTGATAGCGACTTCCCCCCCATAACTCTGTGCTCCGGTTGTCGTCACGCTACCACCGAGTGAAGTAGCACCGCTGGTAGTGAGGCTCGCTAAGGCTTGGGTCGCACCGATGGTGCTAGCAAAGGTGCTGCT
>JAIXPN010000115.1 GCA_027486235.1 Burkholderiaceae bacterium | reverse complement strand
TTCAGACCCATTGCTTCAGCAATTAATCCAAGATCAATATGCGCTACCAGACCCACTCTTACAAGCAATTGCTGTTGATTCAGAATTGAAAGTAGTAGGTCCAAGTTCCACCTGGAACAATCTATGGATGATTGGACCAGCTACGATGGGAAGCCTCGGTGATGTGGTTGCGGCAAGCGCAATTGCCAAACAAGCTGAGCAATTAGCCAATCAGATTAAGCTGAGCAGATTAAGCTGAGCAGATTAAACTGAGATCAAATTAACGATAGGAACTGCATGAGACTCTCTTGGATTGCTTTTGCTCTAGTGCTGCAGTCATGCGCTGCCGTATTTACAGATGCATCTGACGCAAATCACGTCACCTTTCTCAATAGTGCGGATGAGTCTCTAGCGCAACTGACTCAGAAAGCAAATGCGTATTGCGAGCAATATGGCAAAAAGGCGGTCTACCGCAAGGGCGATAACCTCTTGGTTGCAGTATTTGACTGCCGGTAAATCTACTTTAACTTTTTCTTGCTTGGCGTGGGTGAGTTCAGCAATTCTGGTTTCACTTCAGTATCCGCCTCGATCGATTTACGATACCCTGGGGGATATTTATTCCATTCATAGCCTTTCTTAGCGCGCTGATAGCCATAGTCAAATAGAGCTTGCATGTATTTTGTATCAAATTCTTCAACATGAGGGTAGTTGAAATCCGCACCGATATAGGCAAGATTAAATCCAACCTTATCATCCTGGGTAATGTTGTAAATACGGTAGAGGTCACCTAGACCTTGTGCCTGAATCAGCTGGGAGATTGCTCTACTAGCAATGCTTAGGGTGCGACGTTCGGTTTGCTGCCAATCCACATCCAATCGCGCATTGCGAATAATGTAGGCCTGTCGATCGGTAATGCGTTTCACCCCAATCTCTTTTGCTCGAGCAGCTGCAGCGCTAGGGTACAGAAAGACCTGAGTACTAGCCCCACCATCGACATGCATCTCCTGAAACTCTTTACCATCAATCATGAAGTCAAACATCACAGGTGGAAATGCTGCGGGAATCGAAGCAGATGCCAATAGGATTTTACGAAATAATTCTAAAGACTCAGGGGTACCAACACTTGCTATTTGTCCCATATTCCAAATAACCGGTGTCCCAGCATCAATATTGGTGGTGCCAATTAAAAGCCAGCGACCCTTTTTGTTGTACTCGTTAGCAACCTTTTGTAAAAAATCCGGAGTAATTTGTTTCGAGATTAATTGGTAGAGTGGGGTGGTGTCCGCCAAACCATCACCGAAGAAGCCCGATAAGAACCCCCGAGATTTAAAAATGTCGCTGGGTTTGGTTTGTGTGTACACCTCGCGTAGGACTGGATCATATTCTTTGCCCAAGTAGGCAAAAGGTGCAATCAAGGCGCCAGTACTAATTCCGGTGACGAGATTAAATTCAGGGCGTGAGCCATTATCAGACCAGCCAACTAAAAGACCTGCACCAAAAGCACCGTTGTCGCCACCACCAGATAGCGATAGATAGCGACTTTTACTATCCAGACCCTGTTTACTGAGCCTCTGGTTCATTGTTTTGACATCATCGACAAAATTATTGATACCAGCCGTAGTTGCAATGAGGTAGCGTGAGCTTGGCAACCCAGCAATTTGAGCACGGGATAGGTCTGAGGCAGGAACTGCCGCTTTGCGCTCTAAGGTGCTGCATGCAGTTAGCAGGCAAACACTCAGGATGAGGACAGAGCGACGGATAAAGGTATTTTGCATAAATGGGGAGTTCGAAATTAGAAAATCAATTAAGGCGTTGGAGAGCCGCCAAGAGCAAGATAGAGGTTAACGCGTTGGGTCAGGGCGTCGACTTGACCTTGGCGATAACTCATTTCGGTACTATTTGTTTTAATCTTTTGTTGTTGAATTTGGCGTTGGTCAATGCGACCGATTGTAAACTCTTGCTCAACTCGATTTAAGATCTGTCGCTGCTCTTGCAGTTGAGTTTGTAATTGCACAGTACGCTCGCGCCAGGTCATTTCACCATTGAGTGCATTTTCAACATCCCCAAAGGCGTTCAATACAACCTTGCCATAATTGGCGAGTGCAGCTTGCGCCTCTGCATTTTGATAAGCAATTTGCGCTTCAATCGCTCCGCCTTGAAAGAGGGGCATCATCACATTTGCCCCAACACCTAAACTACTCGTAGGGCCATTGACTAAGCTAAATACCTGGCTATTAATGTAGCCAAAGCCAGCGGTCAGGCTTACTTTTGGTAGGCGCGCTAAACGTTTTTCAGAGGCTGCATAAAAAGCACTATTGACTCTAGCCTCGGCCGCAATGATATCGGGGCGACGCTCCAGAATATCAGTGGGAATACCCGGGGCAATGGGTGGAGGCAACGCTGGTAGCTTGGTACTTTTCAGAAGAGTCGCCTGTGGGTAGCGACCCACCAAGATCTCAACAGCCCTGAGCGCTTGGTCTCGCGCTTGTCTGGAAATGAGAGCAGCTTCATTTGCTTGTGCAGCAGATGTTCTGGCATACGCCACATCATTTTTAGATGAAGCACCAATTTGCTCACGTATTTCTGTTAACTGTGAATAGCGATTGGCAGCTTCTGCATTCTCTTGTGCTAAGCGCGCTTGCTCTTGCAAGCCTCTTGCGAGCCATACCGTTTTAGTAAGAGTGCCAATTAGGGACAGTCGTGCTGCATCTTGTTCAGCATTGAGGGCTCTGGCATTTTCTTTGGCGCCTGCAACAGCAGTACGCACTCGGCCCCAAAGGTCAAGCTCCCAATTTGCGCCAATGTAATAACCCGTCAATCCAGAGCCGCTAGAACCAACTTTGCCGCCGGTATTGCCAACAACCCCAAGCCCAGGATATTGAGCGCCACCGGCTGCATCGATGAGTGCCTCAGCTTGCAGGCGTCGAGCAGCGATGATGCGGATATCGGGATGATTCTTGAGAGCCTCTGCAACCAAGTTTTCTAATTCAGGATCATTAAATTGCTTAAGCCATGCATCATCCATTTGGGGACCCGTATTCGAGCCCGTACTAAATTGATTGGGGATTGCGGTCTGCGGAAGAGCCTTATCACGTAGATCTTTTCCAGCTAACGGTGAATGCAGCGAGCAGCTAATCAAAAGCCAGCTGCTACCGAGACAAATGCTAACCCTTAAACTTCGCAGAAAAATTCCTTGGCTCATTGGCTAATGTAATTTGGGGATGATGTAATTCAGTTTGGTGGCAACACGCAACATAACCTTGCGAATCACATGCAAGAAAGCCATACGGTCGGTATAGACAGCGCCTTCACCTACCGCGCCCGCGGGCAATAAGGGGTAATTCTTACTCTCATCCAAAACTAACTTCACTGCAAAACGATTGGCAGTGATATCACGCAAGCCAATGGTCGGTAGGTTGCCGCTGACATTGAGCTGACCTTGCCCCTCGGCATAAATGATTGACTCTACTTTAGCTTTTAGGATTTCACCCGGTAGGCTGGGGATAAAGAATTCTGCTTCATTCCCTGGTGCAATTTGATGGAGTTCGTTTTGCTTAAAAAGAGCATAGATTTGTGGAGTATCTTCCATGAAGGTCATTACGGAAGAGATTGGGAATGCGGCAACATAAGCGCCCGGGCGCAGTTGCACATTCACGATGATTCCATCGGATGGTGCACGCATGACGGTCTGCTCCAGATCGTATTGCGCATGTTTAAATTGCTCTTGTAAATCGAGCAGATCTGCCTCAGCTTTCTCGAGATCAAAGCGATTGCCAGCACCAGCCGCGACCAATTGTTTATTTTCTGAGACACGTAATTTAGCGAGATCTAATTTAGCCTTTATGGAGTTCACTTGGGCTTGATATTGCGTGGCATCGATCTTAAAAAGAACATCCCCTTGTTTAACCCGTTGATTAATCTGAACAGGGACCTCAATCACACGACCCTTAACCTGACTCACAATACCAACATTGTTGCGTACGACGATGACATCACCGGAGGAGGGTGCAAAAACATTGAGCAGGAGGATCAGAGTGATCATTCCCACCACTGGGATGGTGAACACAATGACCTTAGCGGAGGTCGTCCAGGGTAGTAATTTGTATTTAAAAAAGATGAGCCAAACGATACTGGCGTAAATCGCTAGGAGTAATGCTTCCATTATGGTTTACCTTGGTCCGATGGGGTGCTGACTTGATTTTCATCAACCGGTGTATAGCGATCAGTACCATATGCCAACTTGTACATCGTCGGTCGGGTATAGGCCCATAAATAAGCAAAGGGCCAGAGTAATCCGCCAAAAAATAAGGAAAGAACACAAAGCGCATGAATTGCATCACGCTGTGGATGTTGGCGACGTTTAGCTACCGTATCTGGCCAGATATGCACAAACCAAAATAGGGCTATGAATGCAATCGGCAAGACAATCAAGACAACCCATGAAATCACGTTAGCAAAGCCATCGATTAAGTGGGCTGGCATGAATGAGGCATGCGCAAATATTGGCATCAAGAGCGCACAACTTAGAACGAGTTTAAATAAACGAAGGCGCATGTATAGTTCCCTGAACACTAGTATTCATCGACACAATAAGTTCCTGATTATCAGCAACTTACGATCATTCCATTAACACAACTTAACACAGGCAATAGTATTCACTGTGTGAAGGAGGGGCGGTATTCACCCCAAAGCTAATATGTCTAAGTATATAGACCCTAGAAGGCTTCTTTTTCAGCTTCTAGATAGGCCAGACTGGTGTATTTGCCGATATTGTTCTCAAAGCCCTGCATGGTTTTAGCTCGCTTACTAACTCGGGGATCCTTGAGCACTAATGATTTGGCAACACTTAGATCTTGACCATCCTTAACTGCTTTTACACAAGTCTCATAGATGCCAGCTAAGAACGTGCCATACTCATTGAGCAACTGTTTGCTCGGTTCACCGTGGCCTGGAACCCAAAGTTGATTGCCTTCAGAGGTTTGCAGATTTTTATAGGTTTTGAAGGTGCCCATATAGGAGCCATCATCAATATTGGCAATTCGATTGCCCATCGCAATGTCGCCAACATAGGTCACTTTATCCTCGATCACTTGCATGCAGATATCACCCGGGGTGTGAGCCGTACCATGATGATGAATTTTGATACGCACATCACCGTAATTCATGACATCACCATGATTTGTGCTGTGTGTTGGCGCAATGACTTTGGTTCCAGCAGTTGCTTGGTTGGTCCAGCGCTCCATTAAGTTACGCCAAGCATTTCCCTCAATTCCCTTGATTTGGGTAATGGAGTAGGGGTGGGCATAAATCGGTATATCTTTTCCATAGGCCTCAATGAATGCTTGATTGCCTAAAAAGTGGTCGCCATGGTAATGCGAGTTAAAAATAGCAATGACTGGTTTGCTGGTAACACGTTTGATCATACGGACAGCCATCTCGCCAATCTGTAGCGAAGCACCAGAATCCAAAATGATCACACCCTTGCCACTCACCACAAAGGTGACGTTGGCCATCATGCCCTGATTCTCTGGTGTTGGGAAACCGTCAGGAGAGTAAATCAACCATACATGCGGACTAATTTGTTTTGCGGGGATATCTTTAACCGGAGGGCCTTTGATGAAGTCATCAGCAGCTCGAGCAAGTTGCATGAACTGTGGAGTGAGAGCAATACTGCTTGCCCCAGCAATCCACTTCAGTATTCGACGACGCTCGTTTGGCACCATGATCACCTTTGTTGATATATGCATTCTAACGAATACATCGATCCTCAGGCTTCATTGCATGAGTAAGGTGTGATTTAAAGGCTTACGAAGGCAAAGCCCACTTGGCGATTTGGGCGTAGAGCGGTATACCAATAATAATATTTAAGGGGAAGGTGATGCCCAGAGACATACCCATATAGAGCGCCGGACTTACTTCAGGAAGGGCGTGGCGAAGAACAGCAGGTACTGCAATATATGAGGCACTTGCCGCGAGCACCATGAGTAAAATGGTATTTCCCAGTTCAACTTTAAAGATTAGGCATAGGGCTAGCGCAAGGAAGGAATGGCACAAGGGGGCGAGGAAAGCGTACAAAAACAAGACGCGTGGTTTGCCCTTTAGATCAGCAAAGCTCTTCGCGCTCATTAAACCCATATCAAGCAAGAAAAATGCCAGCATTCCTTTAAAGAGGTCTACCGAGAACGGCGCCATCACTTTTTGGCCATCAGGCCCTGACAGAATTCCGATCAGCATAGCGCCGAGTAGAAGTAACTGGGCACCGTCAGTAAACGACTCATGGAGTAATTTACCCAACTTCATTGATTGTTTTGTTTGTGAAACAGAAGACTTGGCACGGTTCGCTAAGAAGATTGCCAAAATAATCGCAGGTGATTCCATGAGCGCCATTGCGGCAGCCATATGACCACCATACGGTATTTGCACATGGCTTAAGTATTGAGTCGCGGTTATGAAGGTAACCGCACTAACTGATCCATAGGTCGCGGCAATCGCAGCCGAATCCAAGGCGCCTAGTTTGGGCTTTAGGATGAGATAACTAATTAGAGGGATCACGCAGGCTAAGACAACTGCGATCCCAAGGCTTGTAGTGATTGCCAGGGTTAATCCAGATTGGTGCAGGGCAAACCCACCCTTTAAACCCAAAGCCATGAGCAGGTACAGAGATAGGAACCGAGTAATGGGTTGGGGGATCTCTAAATTGGATTTAACCAATCCAGCAAAGACACCAAAGATAAAGAACAGAATGGCTGGATCGATAATGGTGCTCATGAGTCGTTATTTTCTCATTTTTAAAGAGCGCTCCCAAAAATCACTCTTTTTGAAGAGGATCCCCAAAAGGTGCTTGGGTAGAATAGACCTATATTTATTGGGGAAATCACCGATTCTTGATCTATGTTCAAATCCATTTATCGATTTTGGGGAGTAGCCTGCCTAGTAATAGGTCTTGCGCATCGACATTCCGGAAAGCCGTTAAGAGCCAACCCGGTGCGTAAGGGGAATGAGTCCTTGGCCAGACCAGTTTTTTTAGATGGAAAACTGTGAACCCATATTTATTAGTTTTGAGACGATTGATACTGCCTGCCTTTGTGGTGGTAACGCAGCCTGTCTTTGCACAAACTACAACTCAAGCACAAAGTGTTTTTACCCTTGATCAATTAGTCCAACTTGCACTGGAGAGTAATCCTCAAGTATTGGCAGCGCGGGATCAATCCCGAGCCAGTAGCGGACAGTTGCGCAGCGCCAAGGCAATTCCGAACCCAGAGTTTGAGGTCAATACGGGACAACAACGAGGCACTTCCGGAAGTCTAACGACTGGCAATGTTTCCTCATGGGCCGTGACCCAACCTTTGGATATGCCCTACACTCGTTTTCCCCGAGTGAATGCTGCAGAGGCAAGCATGCGTGCCGCAGAAGCAAACCGAATTGCCTTTGAGGTTGAAACCATTGCTCGGGTGCGTCAGGGATTCTATGAGCTGGTGAAGCGTGAAGCAGAAGCTCGTGCTGCCGACGAAGATATGGATTTAACCAAACAGATTCGGGATCGGATGCAGTTACGGTATGACGTGGGCGAGACTGCGCGTTTTGAGTTAATCCGTGCACAAACTGAGTTCTTAAACGCGGAGATTGTCGCGCAGGCAAGTAAGTTACGTATTGAGCAAGCACGCAGTCAGTTACGTAAAGTAGTAGGATTTAATTTGCCAGCTAATTTTGAGATTCAAGCAAAATCAGCGCAAATTCCACAACTCCCTGACTTAAACGTCTTGCTCGCGGAGTTGCGCAATCAAAGTCCCGAGCTCAAGCGCGCCAAGGCTGAGGTTGAGGCTAGTGAGTCACGATTGAGCTTTGAGCAAAACTCTCGCTTACCGAAGTTGTCGATTAAGGCACAGCAATATAACGACCCCAATTTCACAGACCGTTTATATGGTTTGGTGGTGAGCATTCCGATCTGGGATTTCCGAAGTGGCCAAATTACCGAAGCAGAATCCAATGCCTCCAAAGCCCGCAATCAACTGAATGCGCAAACGCAAACGCTAGAAACGCAGTTGGAGTCGGCTTACAAGCTCTATCAAATGACAAGTTTCCAGGTTAAAACCTTAGACGAGAAAGTGGTCCAGTTAGCTGCGAGTGCACGGCGAATTGCCGAGACCTCGTATCGCTATGGTGAGCGGGGCATGTTGGAGTATTTAGATGCTCAGCGTACGTTTAGGGCTGCGCGAAATGATTTAATTCGGGCTCGCTTCGAGCTGGCCTCGATTGTCAACGAGATTGAGCGCTTACGAGCATCATCGGATTGGGTTGCCATGATTGAAAGTAAAAAGAAATGAGTACTGAACCAAAACTAAATAAAAAATTAGTCGACGTGATTCTGAAGCTCAAGACCTCGACCCTCGAGCAATTGAATGCTGGGATGCAGTCCATTCAGGAAGCGCAGAAAAATCTCTACGCCCATGTTCATCAATGGCTTGCCCAACAATCTCCGCAGACAATCCAAAAGTATGATGCGAGTCCTGCATGGATCAAATCCTCATTGGTGTGGCTGCCATGGGTATTGCTTGTGTTGTTAACACTCTATTACTTTGATGTCTTTGATTCAAAGCCAGGAACCCGCTACGTACAAGATCCAAGCATTGTTTATGCAAACGAGGATCTCAACAAGATGATCAAAAATGGGCAGGTCAAAATGGCCCCATTTGTGGAAGAGTTACGCGTCTCTGGACGTATTGACTTCAATGAGATGTATTTGGCTCGTATTGGTGCAAATGTGACCGGTCGTGTATCGGACATCATTGGTGTTCCTGGGCAACACGTTCAACAAGGTGAGATCTTGGCAAAAATCACCTCGACCGAACTAACCCAGTCTCAG
>JAIXPN010000071.1 GCA_027486235.1 Burkholderiaceae bacterium | reverse complement strand
ATTGCCGAAATTGATCCAGCCCTTTGATCCAATGAGATCGAGCGCGTGAACATCTCCCTACCCAAGCGAGTGCTAGCTAGGCTCGATGCAAAAGCAAAGTCAGCGCGAGAAAATCACTCTGGGTTTATCGCACAGATGGCAATCAGCGCCTAAAGGGTAAAAATTACTGTGCTTTTACTATTCGATTTCGGGTACTTTCCACTACTTCCATAATGTGCTTAATGTCGCGATCCTCTATCCCCACATCACTCAGTGACTGCTGCAATAGGTTCGCAATTAAATCAAAATGGGCGCCCGGAATATTGAGCTTTTGATGCGCAGCCTTTAGCGTCTCTACCCGATGTGTAATCGGCCCGCCCATCACATGCGATAGCAACTCAAGCTGGTGGTTTCGAAGTTGACTCATATTTATATTTATAAAATAAGGAGCAAGCGCTTCCGATTCCAATGCACGCTGATAGAGCAAATCAACGGCTTTCGCTATGGTGCTCAGATCGTATTTATCAAAAATAGCCATTTTGTAATTTCAGTTTATTAATATTTTTCAAATTAATAGAGTCTATATTCAAGTCTGCAGAAACTTTAAATATATTCAAAATATGTCTGTAAATCTTATTTTTTGATATGAAAGATTAGTTCGTTTAAATCCACTTTTTAAAACACATTATGCAAGCTCATGTGGAAAATAACGCCCTGATTAGGCTCGCTCTCGCATTTAATTTGACCTAAGTATTTTTTAGTGACAATGTTGTAAACGAGATGCATTCCTAGGCCGCTGCCACCATGCGATCGCTTTGTTGTGAAAAATGGGTCGAATATTTTTTCTAAATTTTCAGCGGCGATGCCTTTGCCGCTATCTGCATATGTCAACTGAAGGACATCTAAATCGCGAAAAGCAGAAATTTCAATCTTGCCGGATTGATTCGCATCAAATGCATGCACCAAGGAGTTCATAATCAAATTAGTTAATATCTGAGAAATCGGTCCCGGAGTTGTTTTTAAAGAAATTGACTCGTCTATGCCATCGAGCACAATTTCGATTGACCGATTGCGGAGTTTTGGGCTCAGACTGATCACTACTTGGTTAACATACTGCTTTAAAAGAAATTCACGCTCGTCCTCAGCAGTCTGATCAACCGCAACCTCTTTAAAGCTTTTAATTAAGCTAGATGCCCTTTGCAGGTTCTCCTCAACCATTCCATTGAGATCGCGTACAGAATTGATTAGCGCATCCAGATCAGATCGCTTCAACTTCCCTTCAGCGCACAATGTCGCGAACCCATCAATAGTCTCGCGTAAATGAGATGCTGCTGTAACGCCAATACCAACAGGGGTATTTATTTCATGTGCAATACCAGCAACCAATCCACCCAAGGCTGCTAGCTTCTCAGCTGCTACTAAATCACGCTGCGTCTCGCGCAATGCTTCTTCCGCAGTAATGCGTTCATCAATTTCAACCTGCAATTGAATATTTTTTCTGTTGAGGTCATTAAATAGCTCCTCCTTGGTTTTATTACTTAATATTCGCTTCAGAGCCTCAGGGTCGGCAGCCACTTCGTTGGTTGTAAAGCGATAATGTTTTCTAAAAATTTGACTTTCAGCGTCAATCAAATGCGTAAAACCAGTTTGCCTAATCTCCGTTTGACTCAAACTCTCGAGATGATTTTCAAGTGTTAGGCTTGCCCGTAAAACATGCGCAGAATCGGCTTTTTCGAGGGAAATTTCAAAGCGAAATGCATCCGTTACCGTCAATAAATAGTTACCCAGCGTGGAAAAATCACCCGCCAATTGAACTGCAAAATCAGGTTTATTTGAGACAAACATACCTAATTCGTACAATTTAGGGCGCAATGTATAAATAGCCTCAAGGCGTTCTATTGAGGCAGTAATAATCGTTGTCATGCTACCCACTTAAAAATAATACAACCTGCATCATCGAACGGACGCCCTAAAGCAGCAACCAAATCCCTTGCCAAAGAGGCGGCAGACTGGTGTGCATTTTTTTTCACAAATGTTTTACCTGCTAACTCGGATAGTCCGTCGGTCCACATCATAATGAGATCGCCATTGGCTAATGTGGTTTTTTGCTCGCGTAAGGTAGGCAGCCTTTGCCCAAGGACACCATCTTTCGATATGGGGTGCCATGGCTCCCCCTTTACGCGATACACCCCGGTATTCCCTACCCCGCAATAGCTTGCAATGCCACTGTCTGTATTAACAAACAACAAGCCCGCAGCTGCTCCCCGCGTACCCCTGAGCTGACTGTGAAGATCTGACATGAGCTCAATTGGATTTGAATTCGCATTTTGCTCCAGGTAATCGTGCATGTGATTGGCTAATTTATTAGCCTCAAAACCGTGTCCGCTAACATCGATTAAGGCCATAAGTATGCCAGTAGGCAATACAAAATGAACGGCCATATCGCCTGAAATCGTCTCACTTGGCATGGGCCTAATATAATGAGCCACATCATAAAGAGAATTTCTCAGATTGAGTGCTCGATCTAAAAACACTTCCTTTTTAGTAACCGCATTCGATAATCGATCCATCGAAGTCTCGACTCGTTCACTATTTTTTATCTTTTTTTGCACACTCACAACAGTACCAGCAGAAGGTGATGATTCGATCGTGAATACATCTGCCATTCGGCGAACACCCGGCAGCCCCAAACCGAGTGAAGTACCAGTGCTGTAGCGGTCTTCCATCGCTAGATCAATATTATCTATACCCGGACCTGAGTCACGGGCACGTATAACAATGTCGACTCCTCCATTGGCCTCTAAGCGCTCCATCGTGATGGAGCCCGATTTTGCATACTTAATGATATTGGTACCCAGCTCTGAAATAATGGTTTTAATTAAAGACTGGTTATAGGCCGATGCATCTGCAAGCAAAGGCGACTGCCCCGCCTTCATCATTGCAAGGGTTAAGTCAGCATGATCTTTTAATGAAAAGACGTGGCGATCCATTTATAGCTCACCGATTAGAGTGCTGCTGAACCTGCTCTAAATAATCAAGCGCTTCATTCAGTCCAAGAAAAGCTCGAATTCCAGCAGAATCGATATCAGCCAAAATCAGGTATTTAATAATCTCGGGTTTCAATCCTGTCAAAATAGGTGTCGCTCCCAATACGCCAGACATAGAACAAATCGACTTCAAGTCATCAAATTCATTTACGTCAATAAACTTGAGTGCAGAGCATTCAAAAATGACCGCAACAATTGGATTGTCTTGAATTGCGTCTAAAGTGACAGAACGAACTTGATCCAAAGCTCCGCCAGATAAATCAACTGGCAAAGTAACAACTAAATTGTTCTTAATATTGGTCGCAGTAACCGTACTCTGCAAATCATTGATGCCCATTTTTATCTTTTTTTATTGCCGATTTTTAATCGCAAGCAATTCTGGATCAAGGCCAATTGCACGCAAGGCAAGCTCAAATGAGTCCCTTAAAGTGGCCGTTGTCCTAACCTCCCCAACATTCACGCCAAGCTCTACAAGCGTTCGAGCAATCGAGGGTGAAAGACCAGAAACGATTGTTTCGCAGCCCATCAGTTGAGTGGCTTTTGTTATCTTAATGAGCTGATTCGCAACGGCCGTATCCATCGATCCAACTCCGCTAATATCCATCACAAATACTTTTGCACGCGTTTCGGAAATCTTATTGAGAGTCTTATCCATGATGTCCT
>JAIXPN010000012.1 GCA_027486235.1 Burkholderiaceae bacterium | reverse complement strand
GGCATTTGTACGCTTACTCAATACCGTCGTGCGTGATAAGACCATTGGCAAACGCGTTGTGCCAATCGTTCCTGATGAGTCGCGTACCTTTGGTATGGAAGGCATGTTTAGACAACTGGGTATTTGGAACCAACTCGGTCAGCTCTATACCCCCGAAGATCATGACCAGTTGATGTTCTATAAAGAAGATAAGGCCGGACAGATTTTGCAAGAGGGTATTAATGAGGCAGGTGGTATGTGCGACTGGATTGCAGCAGCAACCTCGTACTCTACCCATGGCGTACCGATGCTGCCTTTCTATATCTTCTATTCCATGTTTGGATTTCAACGAATTGGCGATCTTGCCTGGGCTGCTGGTGATATGCGAAGTCGTGGTTTCTTATTAGGCGGAACCGCGGGCCGCACCACACTAAATGGCGAAGGATTGCAGCACGAGGATGGCCATAGCCAAATTTGGGCATCAGCCGTACCAAATTGCATTAGTTACGACCCCACCTTTGCATTTGAATTGGCAGTAGTCATTCAGGATGGTATGCGCCGAATGCTCACTGAGCAAGAAGACGTCTATTACTACATCACCTTGATGAATGAGAACTATGCGCATCCTGCCATGCCCAAGGGTGCTGAGCAAGACATCATTAAAGGGATGTATCGCTTGCAATCGGTTGGCGATGCTAATAATGCCTTACGCGTGCAATTGCTTGGCAGCGGCACAATCTTCCGTGAAGTCATTGCTGCTGCTGAGATGCTGCAAGCCGAGTGGGGTGTTGCATCTGATCTGTGGGGCTGCCCCAGCATGAATGAGTTGGGCCGTGATTGGAATGAGACCAATCGCAGTAACTTGTTAAACCCAAGTAATGCTCCAAAACTCTCGCATGTTGAGCGTCTCTTAAAAGAGACTAAAGGCCCCGTAATTGCCGCAACCGATTACATGCGCTTATTTGCAGAGCAAATCCGCCCAGCCATTCAAAATCTTGGACGTCGTTACGAGGTCTTGGGAACTGATGGCTTTGGTCGTTCCGATACCCGTGAACAATTGCGTCACTTCTTTGAAGTGGATCGTCGTTGGATTACGGTCGCCGCACTGAAAGCCTTGGCCGATGATGGCAAGATCGATCGCAAAAAAGTGGGTGAAGCAATTGCGAAGTATCAGATTGATCCCAATAAACCAAATCCAATGAAGGTGTAAGGGAATCATGAGCCAATTGATAGAGATTAAAGTCCCTGATATCGGAGACTATAAAGATGTGCCCGTGATTGAGGTGCACGTTAAGCCCGGCGATACGGTTGAGAAAGAGCAGTCACTCATTACCCTGGAGTCTGATAAGGCGACGATGGATGTGCCATCTTCTCACTCTGGAGTCGTTAAGGAAGTAAAGGTGAAAGTAGGTGACTCGATTTCAGAGGGCGGATTAGTGCTCTTATTAGAAGGTGCTGAGACAACAAGTAAACCAGCACCTAGCGCCCCAGCAATTTCTCCGGCACCGACATTGCCAGTACAGGCAACGGCACCCGCTGCTGTTCTAACGCCTGCACCAACTCCAACCCCAGTTCCTCAGGCAGCACCTACCGCGGCCCCTTCATCCATTGAAATTGGTGAGGGCGGAAGTCATGCAAGTCCATCCGTGCGCAAGTTTGCTCGTGAACTCGGTGTCACGATCTCCAATGTCAAGGGCACTGGCCCCAAAGGACGCATTACCCAAGAGGATGTGCAAGCGTACGTGAAATCAGTAATGAGCGGCACGAGTAGTCCTGCAGCGGCAGCGAGTGGTGGCAGTCTTGGGGGCCTCAATCTCTTGCCTTGGCCTAAAGTGGATTTCAGTAAGTTTGGGGCAACCGAGCGTCAACCACTTTCACGGATTAAAAAATTATCAGCTGCTAATTTAGCCCGTAACTGGGTCATGATCCCAGCAGTGACCTATCACGAAGACGCCGACATAACCGATTTAGAAGCCTTCCGTGTACAAACCAATAAAGAGAATGAAAAGCAGGGTAGCAAGATTACGATGCTTGCATTCTTGATCAAGGCGTCCGTGGCAGCCCTGAAAAAATTCCCTGAGTTCAATTCTTCGCTCGATGGCGATGATTTGGTGCTCAAGAAATATTTCCATATCGCCTTTGCTGCAGATACGCCAAACGGCCTTGTTGTTCCAGTGATTCGGAATGCGGATCAAAAGGGTATCTTTGAGATTGCCCGCGAGACCGCCGAACTCGCTGCCTTGGCGCGGGATGGCAAATTAAAGCCAGAGCAAATGCAGGGTGCAAGTTTTACGATTTCTTCCTTAGGCGGTATTGGCGGCACATACTTTGCCCCAATCATTAATGCCCCAGAGGTTGCCATCTTAGGTGTTAGCAAAGCAGCCATGAAGCCCGTTTGGAATGGGAAGGAGTTTGCGCCCCGACTGATTTGCCCGTTGTCCTTAACAGCAGATCACCGCGTCATTGATGGAGCGCTCGCTACTCGTTTCAATGTCTACATTGCACAACTACTCGCCGACTTCCGTCGCGCAGTTCTATAGGGGATCACGATGAATCAGCATGCAATCGTGGTGCCTGATATTGGTGACTACACCGATGTCCCAGTTATTGAGGTCTTAGTCAAGCCGGGTGATGAGATTCAGAAAGAGCAAGCTTTGGTTGTTCTAGAGTCTGATAAGGCTACCATGGAAGTACCTGCTGATCAGGCAGGCAAGATCATTAGTATGAGTGTCAAGATTGGGGATAAGGTTAGCAAAGGATCGGTCATTGCTCACATTGAATTGAGTAATGCTGCTGCACAATCAAGTCCTTCATTAGCAGCCCCCGCACCTGCACCAGTTTCCAGCTCAGCCGCAAAGCCGCCCGCAAGTATTCCAGTTCCAGCAGGCTCTTATCAGGGCCCTGTGGCACATGAATGCGATGTCTTAGTTCTGGGTGCTGGTCCCGGTGGCTACAGTGCAGCGTTTCGGAGTGCTGATCTCGGTGCTAATACGATTTTGGTAGAACGCTATGCCACTTTGGGCGGTGTTTGTCTAAACGTTGGTTGTATTCCATCCAAGGCATTGCTGCATACCGCAGCCGTGATGGATGAGGTTAAGCACATGGCCAAGCATGGAATTGAGTTTGGTGCGCCAACGATTAACCTGAATCAATTACGTACCCACAAAGAAGGGGTTATTGCTAAATTAACGGGTGGCCTTGCTGGTATGGCAAAGATGCGCAAGGTGAAGGTAGTGCGTGGTCTTGGTAAGTTTATTGATGCACATCACCTTGAAGTTGCTCTGTGCGCAGGGGATGGCCAAGAGCTCACTGGGCAAAAGGAAGTGGTGCGTTTTCAGAAGGCAATTATTGCAGCGGGTAGTCAGCCCATTGCCCTGCCATTTATGCCAAACGACCCCCGTGTAGTTGATAGTACGGGTGCCTTACTCTTAAAGAGCATTCCCAAGCGGATGTTGGTGATTGGTGGCGGCATTATTGGTCTTGAGATGGCAACGGTCTATAGCGCCCTCGGATCGCGCATTGATATCGCTGAAATGATGGATGGCCTGATGGCAGGAGCAGATCGTGACCTTGAAAAGGTTTGGGAGAAGATGAATGCTCATCGCTTTGATCAGATCATGTTGAAGACCCGAGCTACTAAAGCGATTGCGAAGCCCGAAGGCATTGAGGTGAGCTTCGAGGGCGAGAAAGCTCCGGCAAGCCCACAACTCTATGATCTTGTCTTAGTTGCTGTTGGCAGAACACCCAATGGTAAGAAGATCGATGCTAATGCTGCTGGCGTAAGTGTTGATGAGCGTGGCTTTATTCCAGTCGATCAACAAATGCGCACAAACATCAGCCACATCTTTGCGATCGGCGATATTGTTGGGCAACCCATGCTGGCGCACAAAGCAGTGCACGAGGGACATGTCGCAGCCGAGGCAGCTGCTGGCCAAAAATCCTTCTTTGATGCCAAACAAATTCCATCCGTTGCCTATACCGATCCTGAAGTTGCTTGGGCTGGTCTGACTGAGGAGCAGTGTAAGGCTAAAGGGATTGCTTATGAGAAAGGTTTATTTCCATGGGCAGCAAGCGGCCGCGCGATCGCCAATGGCCGAGACGAGGGGTTCACAAAACTACTGTTTGATGCCAATACGCATCGCATTATTGGCGGCGGTATTGTCGGCACAAATGCAGGTGATTTAATCGGTGAGGTATGCTTAGCAATTGAAATGGGTGCAGACTCAGTTGATATTGGCAAGACGATTCATCCGCATCCAACGCTTGGAGAATCAGTAGGGCTAGCAGCTGAAGCGCATCATGGCTCATGTACCGATTTGCCGCCTGCTAAGAAAAAATAAATCAGTATTGGCTTTATCGAACTTCCTTAAGGCCACTGGCTTTGCTCATTTTTGAGATGAGGTATTTTTTTGGGGTTCCAGCTTTTCATTTGGCAATGTTGTTTTACTTTGCCAAACATCATAAGTAATGTAGTACTTGTAGACATTACGAACGTAGAGGAAAGTTTCTGGCCCCACTAACTTTGCAGTTGCCATCTCAACGTTATAGAACCATTTGTTGGGATCGAATCCCATTTTTGCTGCTAGTTCTCTCGCTTTGCGAATGTTATTTGGGCCAGCATTGTAAGCAGCCACTGCAAAGAAGGCACGTTCGGAGTGGGGTAGGGATTCATCAAGCGACATTGTGTACAAGAGTGAATTGATGTATTTCGTTCCAGCATGAATATTGGGTTGTAGCTCACGAATATCCCCAACTTTCATGGATGCGCCTGTTTGCGGCATCAGTTGCATGACACCAATAGCGCCCACTGGACTAACTGCATCTTGATTGAGCATCGATTCTTGAAAACCCAGACCAGCAAGAAATAAGGGATCTAAACGCTGCTCATTGCCATATTTTCGGAAATACTCCCGCATAGATTCAAAACGTTGCCACTCAGCCTTGGCAACAGGATTCTTTAGAGCATTTTTACGATAGGCGAAGTCCTTTTTACGATATTCAATAAGAGCTTTATCTAAATAGGGACTATTTACAAAGTCTATGATGTCTTTGGCTAATTCGTGATTATTCTTGTAAAAAACAAGATCACCAGGTGATCCGCCTGGAGTGGTTGTACGTTCATGAATTTGAATGTTTCTTAATAAGGGCTGCCAAAGCTCCGCTTTCCAGCGGGCAACCCAGACGTACTCAATCAAGCCCGCATCCGTCATTTGCAAAAGATCCTCATCGGACAAAATCAGCCGATCTCGGAAAATGTTAATTTGTTTGTCTTGCGCTAAATCTTTATTGAGAGACTCTAGGGCAACAGTGTGAGTAAGGCGTCCAGCACAAATGATTTGACCGGATAAATCATGTAGGTTATTGATTGGCTTACTTTGCACATTTGACACCACCACATAATTCTCGGAGCGGGGGTGTTCAAAAACTAAGTATTTCTGAGACTTTGAGTACGCAAGGCGTTCTTGAAAATAATCTACTACGACATCGGCTTGATTATTGTCAATTGTGGTGAGCAACTGACCTGGAACAGTTGGGACGAGCTTTACATTAATTCGTTTTTTATATTTGGCCGATAAGAATTCACCAAGATATTTGGATAACTCAGGAGAAAAGCCCATAATATTTTTACGAGCATCAACATAGGTTGTTCTTCCATAAGGGATCGCTAAGCGGATTTCTCCCCGCGCCAACATTTGTTCATAAGAAGGGATGCTTTGGGAAGGCGCTGTTTGCGCATATGAAATATGCGCAGAGATCCCGAGCAAAACAAAACATAGGAATTTTGGGATGTAAAGCCTCATCTCACTGATGCTAACACACATTATTTATGGGATTTTCAGCTCTACGAAGATCTGGGTCGCAGGTTCGATCGCATGGAATCTGCAAAGATGCTCCAACATGACAAGAAATATCGAGACCATTTGTCTTGAGTTGCCAAAGATGCTAACGCAGTCTCTCGTGGGATATTGTCATTTATGATCTGATAAGTTAATTAGTTATCAATGGAGCTGATATGACGCAATCTTCCCGCCGTAATTTCTTTAAAACTTCTGCTGTTGGTGCTGTAGCCATTGCGGGCGCTTCCGGGGTCATGACTGATTCTGCTAGAGCGCAATCAGTATCCCCAAAGTCGACTATTCAGTCTAGGGCAGATGAAATATCCAATCAATTATTTGCCAATGATGGTCTAGTAATTCCAATTGCAACCAAGCCCACAGTCTCAAAATTAGCAAAAGGTCTTGACAGAACCATGGTACTCGGTGGCGGCGGCGAATATTACATTGCCTGGTATTGCGGATTCTTTCATGGCCTTATCGAGGCTGGGTTAGATATGGTTCGGCTGCCTGAAATGGTGGTTGGTACTTCTGCTGGATCTTATATTGGCTCTTCGCTACTCTCAGGCGAATTTACACGTCTACGAACAGAGTTTGATTTTTTTGGGAAGTTTCCTGAGATTTTTGCCAAGATTGCGCCTTTAGCTAAACCCAATCTCAGTCAGATGAGAGCCAATCAAATTAATATGAGCGCAAGGGATGGCAGTATAGAGACACGCAAAGTAATCGGTAATGCTGCCTTAGCGGCCAACAATAAGTTAAACGGTGATCGGGTTGAAAAGTTAGCTGCATTATTAACGGGTGATAGCAAAACGGATTGGCCAACAAGTCGAATGTATACAACAGGCATTGATTGCTATACAGGCGAGCGTATTGTTGTGGGACAGCAAACCGCCAGAAAAAATAGCATTCCCTTAGCGCATGGTGCGGCGGCAAGCAGCTCCTTACCGGGAGTTGCAGGACCAACACTATTAGGCCAACGTTATGTCATGGATGGAGGAATCTGTTCTAACCCAGCCCATGTGGATTTGGTAGCTGGTTCTAAAAGAGCCTTAATCATCACCTTGACCGACGGGGTGACGGGTGCAATTCTGACGACCATTCCACACCCCGTTGCTCAAAACATTGAAGACATTAAGGCGACTGGTACAAAAGTAAAGTGGGTCGTTGCCGGCACACCCAAGGGTGTCGATTTGCTTGATCCAAAGCAAATTGCTGTGGCATTGCGTACAGGATATGATCGAGCAAAAGTTGAGGCGCCAAAAATTAAAGAATTCTGGGCATAGGATTGACCTCTTTAGTCCCAGTGATGCCGACCCGATGATTTATGGGCTCTAAAGTGCATCGAGTACTCAATAGACTCTTAATTTCTCATACAATTTCTCTTTAAATTACTTTCGGGATTCTTATGCGCTTTCGCGTCCTCATTGCATTATTTGTTTCATTAAATGCTGGCTGCGCATTTTTTAACTATGGGGATGACCAATTTCGGTTGCAGATGGCTGCCCCCGGAAAAGATATAGTGTGGGTTCCTTCCCAAGTAGATATCGCAACACAGATGCTAGTGCTGGCTCAGGTAAAGTCGGGCGATTTGGTGTATGACCTCGGGTCTGGAGATGGTGTCATTCCCATTCAAGCGGCAAAACAATATGGTGTTCGGGCCGTTGGGATTGAATACAACCCTGATTTGGTGGCGTTATCAAAGCGCAATGCGATTCGTGAGAATGTACAAAATTTAGTGACATTTAAGCAGGGGGATATTTTTGTTGAGGACTTTTCTTCTGCAACAGTATTAACTCTATTTTTAGGAGAAGGCCTAAATCTAAAGCTTATGCCAACAATTTTGAAGATGAAGCCTGGAACG
>JAIXPN010000169.1 GCA_027486235.1 Burkholderiaceae bacterium | reverse complement strand
TTATCCCGAGCCACGGCAGAAGTAAACCACCCCCCGTAATTCGTTGATCCTACAGTATCTTCTGGATTGCTAGCGGTTACATAGTAACTATGGACAAAGTAAAAGCTGCTCATATCCGGTATGCCATGCCATAGGGGATGGTCACGATCTTGACGAACCTGATTCCAGCCCATGTGAGGGATTTTGTAATCTG
Organism: Burkholderiaceae bacterium; assembly: GCA_027486235.1. GTDB lineage: Bacteria > Pseudomonadota > Gammaproteobacteria > Burkholderiales > Burkholderiaceae > Polynucleobacter > Polynucleobacter hoetzingerianus. Next base: position 13,927 of record JAIXPN010000169.1, on the reverse strand, counting down.
AACCGTCTTCCTGCGCTCCAGACAAGACGAAACGGACAACCTTGCCAGGCATTAGTGCCAAACATGCAGTATTGGTCACTACACCTGGTTTGCGCTCTTCACTTTCTTCACAGAGCATCTGCTCGCCCACACAAATACCCAACAAAGGCTTCTCACGCGCCGACTGAATCACTGCATCGAGTAATCCCGATGAGCGGAGTTGCTTCATGCAATCGGGCATCGCTCCCTGACCCGGTAACACAACTCGATCAGAGCGTAAGATTTCTGCAGCGTCATTGGCAATGCTGATCTTGCAATCAGGTGCAACATGCTGCAAAGCCTGCGACACTGAACGCAAATTACCCATACCGTAATCAACAATGGCGATATGCATCGCTAGCTCATTCGATTCTTTAGTCGTGGAGGAAAGCGTGTGAGATTACAAACTTCCCTTAGTGGATGGAACCGCATTCGGCGAGCGTGGATCAACAGTCAAAGCCATGCGTAAGGCCCGACCGAAAGCCTTAAATACGGTTTCAATTTGATGGTGCGCATTGACACCTCGGATATTGTCAATATGCAAAGTAACCCCCGCATGGTTCACAAAACCGCGGAAGAACTCAATGCTGAGGTCGACATCAAAATCACCCACACGAGCCCGAGTAAACGGCACATTGAACTCCAAACCAGGTCTACCTGAAAAATCAATCACGACCCGTGAGAGAGTTTCGTCAAGGGGCACATAAGAATGGCCATAACGGGTGATTCCTGCTTTGTCACCAACGGCTTTCGCAATTGCTTGGCCTAAGGTAATGCCAACATCTTCAACTGTGTGATGGTCATCAATATGGGTATCGCCTTTGGCATCCACTTTTAAATCAATCATGCCATGGCGAGCAATTTGATCGAGCATGTGATCTAAAAAAGGGACTCCTGAGTTCAAATCAGCCTTACCCGTTCCATCCAAATTAAGCACAATTTGAATCTTGGTCTCAGAAGTGTTTCGGCTTACATCCGCTTGGCGCATAGTTAAAGATGGGCAAATAAAATTAATCTAGGGGTTCATAATATCATTTGTCATTCAAAATCAATCACTTCACCCCTTCTATGAGCCGCTTTTGGAACCCCGATCTACAAAACCTTAGCCCCTATGTGCCGGGTGAACAACCCAAGCTTGAAAAGCTGATTAAGCTCAATACCAATGAAAGTCCGTATGGGCCATCACCCAAGGCGCTTGCGGCGATTGCACAAGCCAACAATGACAATCTGCGTTTGTACCCCGATCCAGATGCCAAGGATCTCAAACAAGCAATAGCCAAGCACCATGGCTTACAAGTCAATCAAGTTTTTGTGGGTAATGGCTCTGACGAGGTCCTGGCCCACGTATTTTTGGGCTTATTAAAACACCCCAACAGACCGGTCCTATTTCCGGATATCACCTACAGCTTTTACCCAGTCTATTGCCAATTATTTGGCATCGATTACCAAACCGTTTTGCTAAATTCTGAGTTTGCGATCGAGCCAAATGACTACCTTCAAAAATCGAAAGAACTGGGTGGCAATGGCGGAATTATTTTTCCCAATCCAAATGCGCCCACTGGTCGAGGTTTACCACGCTCTCAGATCGAGCGACTGCTCGCACAAAACCAAAACAGTGTTGTAGTGATTGATGAAGCCTATGTCGATTACGGCACCGAATCCTGCGTTCCTCTTTTACACAATAATCCACCCAATTTACTCATTACCCATACCCTTTCTAAATCACGAGCACTCGCAGGATTGCGGGTTGGCTATGCACTTGGGCACGCCGATTTAATTACTGGCCTAGAGCGAGTCAAAAATAGTTTTAACTCTTATCCCCTTGGGAAGCTGGCGCAAATCGGTGCGATCGCAGCAATCGAAGATCAGACGCATCTGGACGTAATTACCCAAAAAGTGATTACCACCCGCACCCATTTTGTAGAGAAGCTCGGTAAGCTTGGCTTTAAGACCTTACCCTCAAGCGCTAATTTTGTGTTTACGCATCATCCCCAACATGATGCCGCCTCTTTACAGCAGGCCTTGCGCGAGCGTGGCATCGTTATTCGCCACTTCAAGACATCACGTATTGAGAAATATCTGCGCATCACGATTGGTACCGACGAGCAAATGGATGCGTTGCTAAGCGCATTGGGCGAAATACTGTTGCTCTAAAACGATTATTTTTTTATAAGGCGCATCTCGGCTGCGCGAGCATGGGCTTGCAAGCCCTCACCGTGCGCTAGAGTACTCGCAAATGGGCCAAGTATTTGCGCACCAGCTTCGCTGACCTCAATTAAGCTCGAGCGCTTGATAAAGTCATACACGCCCAATGGCGAGGAGAAGCGCGCGGTTCGTGCGGTTGGTAAAACGTGATTGGGGCCCGCACAATAATCACCCAAGGACTCGCTTGTATAAGAGCCCATAAAGATAGCACCCGCATGCCGAATTTGCTCAGCCCATCGCTGAGGCTCTTGTGCACAAATCTCAAGATGCTCCGCCGCAATCAGGTTCGCAATTTGACAGGCTTCATCCATATCCTTAACTTCAATCAAGAGGGCTCGATTTTGTAAGGATGCACGAATTACCTTCTCACGCGGCATTTGCGGCAAAAGCTTTTGGATACTCTGATTGACCTTGTCAATGAAACGAGAATCAGGACACAGCAAAATCGACTGCGCTAACTCATCATGCTCGGCCTGTGAGAACAAATCCATCGCAATCCAATCGGGATCAGTACTGCCATCACAAAGTACTAAGATCTCAGAGGGGCCTGCGATCATATCAATACCAACCGTGCCAAAAACTCGACGCTTGGCAGCAGCCACATAGGCATTACCAGGCCCCACAATCTTATCGACTGCTGGAACCGTTTGTGTCCCATAAGCCAGCGCAGCAACGGCTTGTGCACCGCCAATCGTAAATACGCGATGCACTCCTGCCAAATGCGCCGCAGCCAAGACCAAAGAATTGCGTGCGCCATCGGGTGTTGGCACCACCATGATGATTTCTCCCACGCCTGCAACAGTTGCAGGAATGGCATTCATCAAAACGGATGATGGGTATGCCGCCTTACCACCCGGAACATAAATACCGACGCGATCTAAAGCGGTTACTTTTTGACCCAAGCGAGTGCCATCGGGCTCGGTATAAACCCAAGAACGGCAACCAGTCGCCTCTTTTTGTTTCTCATGATAAGAGCGCACCCGTTGTGCGGCAAACTCCAATGCCTTCGCTTGCTCATCAGGCAAAGATCGATAAGCAGCCTCTAAGGCTGATTGGCCAATCTCAAGATCAGAAACATTCTCAACAGAAAGTCGATCAAATTGTTTGGTGTACTTAAGTAGCGCCTCATCACCACCAGCCTTGATCTCAGCCAAGACACTTAGGACAACTTGATCAATTGCTTGATCGTCTGCTGTTGGTAAAGAAAGGCTATTGAGTAGTGTTTTCTGAAAACCCAAATCAGTACTCTTTAAGCGCTGCACTGCAAGCGGTTGAGCAGATTGACTAGAAATACTAGACATTACTGCCACGCATCCAATAATTTTTTGATCGCAGGACGTTTACGCTTGTACGAAGCTTGATTCACAATTAAACGCGCACTGATATCAGTGATTGATTCCACCTCAACGAGATTATTAGCACGCAGAGTATTACCAGTTGATACTAGATCAACAATCGCATCGGCTAAGCCAACTAAAGGTGCAAGCTCCATCGAGCCATACAAATGAATCGTATCAATATGTACGCCCTTGTTGGCAAAATGCTCACGTGCGCAGTTCACATACTTTGTAGCAACTCGTAAACGTGATCCTTGACGAACTGCAGCTGCATAATCAAAGCCATTTTGGACGGCAACGGCCATACGACAACGCGCAATGCCTAAATCAATTGGCACATATAAACCATCACTACCTTTTTCAAGAAGAACATCTTGCCCAGCAACTCCAAAATCGGCAGCCCCAAATTGCACATAGGTAGGTACATCCGAAGCGCGCACAATAATGATCTGCACTTCGGGGTTCGAAGTTGGAATAATCAATTTGCGCGACTGCTCTGGATCCTCTAATGGGCGTATCCCAGCCTTGGCCAAGACTGGAGCTGTTTCCTCGAAGATGCGCCCTTTGGATAGCGCGAGTGTCAACATAATGCGTTAATTATTTCACGCGGCGGATGTTTGCGCCAAGTTGGGTTAATTTTTGCTCCATCCGGTCATAGCCACGATCGAGGTGATAAATACGATCAACCTGGGTCTCGCCGTGGGCAGCTAAACCAGCTATCACAAGGCTTGCCGAGGCGCGCAAGTCTGTCGCCATGACCGTTGCGCCCGAGAGTTTTTCCACCCCCTCGACGATGGCTGTGTTGCCTTCAATCGAGATATCCGCCCCCAAGCGATTAAGTTCCTGAACATGCATAAAGCGATTTTCAAAGATTGTTTCTGTAATACGAGAATTTCCACTGGCAATAGCATTCAAAGCCATGAACTGAGCCTGCATATCGGTAGGAAAGGCGGGGTATTCTGAGGTTCTAAAACTCACTGGTTTAGGGCGTCCCGTCATGCTGGCAGTAATCCAATCCTTCCCCTTCTTCATCTTGAGACCTGCTTCTTTTAACTTGACCAATACTGCATCCAAGGTATCAGGTCGGCAGTTCTGAATCGTGATTTCGCCACCAGTTGCGGCCACGGCACACAAAAATGTTCCGGTCTCAATTCGGTCGGGGATAACGGCATGGCTTGCTCCATTCAAAGCGGAGACACCCTCTATTACTAAGCGATCAGTGCCAATTCCAGAAATCTTCGCTCCCATTTTGACTAAGAGCTCTGCCAAGTCTGACACCTCGGGCTCACGCGCAGCATTTTCTAGAACCGTCGTACCCTCAGCTAAACAAGCTGCCATTAATAAATTTTCGGTACCGGTCACCGTAATCATATCGGTGAGGATCGCATTACCCTGCAAGCGCGGCTTACCATCGGCAATTTTGGCAACAATAAAACCTTTCCGAATCTGAATACCAGCACCCATCGCTTTAAGGCCCTTGATATGCTGATCCACGGGTCGTGCACCGATTGCGCACCCCCCAGGCAAAGAAACTGTTGCTAAACCCATGCGCGCTAGCAATGGTCCTAAAACTAAAATTGAGGCGCGCATAGTTTTAACCAACTCATAGGGCGCTTCGGGGCTAATAATCGTGGCAGCGTTTAAAAGTAAATGACTGCGATCTTTGGGATTCGGAAAATCAACGCTCACGCCCATTTGCTGTAATAACTTCAGCATAGTACGCACATCTTGTAAATCGGGCACGTTATGCAACTCGATGGTGTCTGCAGTCAATAAACAGGCACATAAAATTGGTAAGGCAGCATTCTTTGCACCAGCGATCTGTACCTCACCATGTAGGGGTGAGCCACCCGTCATTACTAATTTATCCATGAATTCGCTTTAATAAATTGGTTTCACTAAGCTCTATTGGGCAGCAAACTCTTCGGGCGTATATGCCTTAATCGATAAAGCATGAATTTCTGCTTTCATACGATCTCCCAGGGCTGCATAGACCATTTGATGTCGCTGCACCAAGCGCTTACCGGCAAACTCAGCACTCACAATCGTGGCATAAAAATGTTGGCCGTCACCATCCACTTCAAGATGGGTGCAAGGAATCTGATCCTTAATATAGCCTTCAATCTGCTCCGGGGTGGGAAACATCTGCTTTCCTCGCTTAATGACGTAATTTATAACCTGATTGTAGTAAACGCAACGCAAGTCCCGAGACAATCATAAAAAATCCTCCAACTACTCCCAAACTCATCCAGGGGGAGACGTCGGAGATCCCAAAGAAGCCATACCGAAATCCATCGATCATATAGAAGAAGGGATTGAGATGCGAGATGAACTGCCAGATATCAGGTAAGGAATGGATTGAGTAGAACACTCCGGAGAGCATCGTTGCGGGCATGATCAAGAAATTCTGAAAGGCAGCCAACTGATCAAACTTATCGGCCCAAATTCCAGCAATGAGTCCTAGTCCACCTAAGATAGCGGCGCCCAAGAAAGCAAACAATAAAATCCAAACAGGGTGCTGCATAGTGGGAACATCAAAAAATAAGGTGATGATCAAAACACCGAGGCCCACTACAACGCCTCGAAAGACTGCTGCCAATACATAAGCCGAGTAAAACTCGAGATGTGTAAGTGGTGCCAAAAGAATAAAAACTAAATTACCGGTGATCTTTGACTGAATTAAAGAGGAGGAAGTGTTGGCAAAGGCATTTTGCAAAATACTCATCATCACTAAACCTGGTATTAAAAATGCGGTGTAGCTTAATTTGTCATACACCACTAGGCGGCCCTCTAAGACATGACCAAAAATCATCAGATAGAGAACCGCCGTTAAAACAGGTGCCGCAACTGTCTGGAAGGCAACCTTGTAAAAACGCTTGACCTCTTTACGTAATAAGGTAGCAAAACCACTGCCATACTCCAATGCGGGGCGCATTATTGTTGCTCCCCTGCCATGATTTGCATGAAGACATCTTCGAGGTCGGTTTCTTGTCCATTAGCCGCTCGAGCCTTGCCATAACGAGCCAATAGATTAGCCGTGGTATCTAAAGCTACGACCTGTCCAGACTTCAGCATGGCAATGCGGCCACATAAACTCTCAGCCTCTTCTAGATAATGTGTTGTCAGTAAGATTGTGTGGCCATCTTGATTGAGACGACTAATAAATTTCCATAGGGATTGCCGTAGCTCAACATCCACGCCGGCGGTGGGCTCGTCTAAGACAATCACTGGGGGGCGATGCACTAATGCCTGGGCCACTAATACACGGCGCTTCATGCCACCCGATAAAGAGCGCATATTGCTGTTCGCTTTAGCAGTAAGGTCGAGATTAGCCATAATCTCATCAATCCAGTCATTATTATTTCGAATGCCAAAATAACCCGACTGAAACTGTAAGGTCTCACGCACGGTGAAGAATGGATCAAAGACCAACTCTTGTGGAACGACACCCAACATTCTGCGCGCCTCTAAAAAATGGCTTTGCACATTAGTGCCCATAATAAATGCCTCACCCTGATCTGGGCGACAAAGACCAGCCAGTATCGAGATTAAGGTTGTCTTACCAGCACCATTGGGACCCAAGAGTCCAAAAAACTCTCCTTCTTGAACCTGAAGCGAAACGTTATTTAACGCAAGCAAATTGCCATAGCGCTTTGTTAAGTGCTCGACTGAAACTGCGAATGGCATGCTTACTCTAGACCTAATAAATTAGCGATACCGTAAACACGGGCTAATACTTTTAACTTCTCAGGTGGATTGAGTAAGCGCAGAGTTTGTCCAAGGGGAAAGAGCTCCCGTTGCCATGCCATGAGAACCGCAAGCGCACTGGAGTCAAAATCGACTAAGGCAGAGCAGTCAACCGTTTGACTTTGTTTGATGTTGGCAAGACCCTGCTCTCGAACTTGCAGTGCATTGCTTTGATTGAGGCAAGCAGGAAGCGTATAACCCATTCTTACTTTTTACCCGCCAGCATTGCGTTGCGCTCTTGTAAAAACTTGATGAGGCCATCAACCCCGTTTTGACTAATTTGATTAGTAAATTGATTACGGTAGGCTTCAATTAACCATGCACCCATGATGTTGATGTCGTAGACCTTCCAACCATCATTCGTTTTCTCAAGTCGATAATCTAGAGGAATTGGGTCTGCCTTACCAATAACCACCGTTCGCACGATTACATCCGTATCGGTAGGTGCGGAGCGAAAGGCTTTGTATTGGACGGTTTGATCACGCAGCTGACTAAGTGCCCCAGAGTAGGTTCGAATCAAGAGATTCTTAAATTCCAAGATTAGCTGATTCTGCTGTTCTGGGGTTGCCTTGCTCCAATTTCTGCCCATCGCTAATTGCGTGGTTCGACGCATGTCGGTATAGGGCACAATTTTTTTCTCAACCAATTCAACTACGCGAGGAATATTGCCCTTTTGAATCTCTGGATCTGATTTAACCGAGGCCATCACATCCGCCACGATGATCTTAATTAATCCATCAGGGGTATTCGGATCTGGAGCAGCTTGTGCATGGACCAAAGTGGCAAATAGAGATAAGCCACTTACAACAATAGATAGAATCAGTTTTTTCACGATGATTAGAACAAAATTAGATAAACCCTAATTTTAGTCTTTTCTGACCATATTTATTGATACTGGTTTTCATAAACAGGCATCAGCGGCTCTTTGCCCTCTTTGGCCTGATCAATCTGATATTGGCGTCGCTGGATATAAGCATCGCGGGTAAAGGTGTATTTATCAATCGCTGCACCCTCTAATAAATCTCCCGCCTCATAGTAATTATTACGAGCATTAACAACACGCAAAGCCGTCAAGCTATTTCGAAGGGCAACGTCTGGCAGTAAGCGGAACAGATAGTCGGTCTCCAAGTCAGCAGCAGTACCAAAGGTATCGCGCACGGAGCTTGGGCCAAAAATGGGCAAGACCACATAAGGGCCCGATGGAATGCCCCACACACCAAAGGTTTGCCCAAAATCAGCCTTATGTTTTTCCAACCCACCTGGAGTGGCCATATCGATAAAGCCACCTAGACCAAAAATAGTATTAACGACTACTCGCATCAGATCACTAAAGGCCATACTAAAGTTACCTTGCAGTAGATTATTAGCCGAGGTATAGATATCCCGATAGTTTCCAAAGAAATTATCAATGCCTTGTTGCGCTGGCTTTGGCAGAATAAAACGGTAGCCTTTCGTAATTGGCTTTAGCAGATAATCATCCAAACCCTCATTAAACGCAAAAACCGAACGATTAAACGATTCCCAAGGGTCGTTGGGAGAGCGCTCACTGCCTGGCGGAATACTGGCACACCCAATCATCGAGACAGAAACAAAAAGGAGGAGGGCGTGTTTTAGTCTTGGCACAGAATTATTATTGTTATGTTGGTGAAGGTAGTTTAACTTTTACTTCGATGAGCTCTTACCGCCCTCACCCTTGTCTTGCCCACTATCGGCAGCTTTGTTATACAAAAACTGACTAATCAAATTCTCTAAGACAACCGCTGATTGAGTTTGAGTAATCTTGCCACCCTCTGCAAGCATTTGCTCATCACCGCCGGCTTCTAAACCAATGTACTGCTCTCCCAATAAACCAGAGGTCAAGATTTTTGCCGAGGAATCCTTGGGAAACTTATAGGTCTTATCAATGGTCATGGTCACAGTCGCCTGATATGTGGTGTCATCAAATTTGATATCGGCAATGCGGCCAACCACAACCCCGGCGCTCTTGACCGGAGCTCTTGGCTTTAAGCCGCCAATATTGTCAAAGCGAGCTGACACAGTATAGGTGGGCGTAAACGAGATCGCGCTCATATTGCCGACCTTCAAGGCCAAGAACAACATTGCCAACATACCGATGGCAACAAAAATACCGACCCAGACATCAATTGCACTTTTTCTCATAAGGACCTCAGTTTATTCTGATCTAAACGACAAGCGTTCATCTCATTCATTTTTCTATTCAAGCTCAGTTGTTTGAAAACATCATGGCGGTTAACAAAAAATCCAGAGCTAATACTGCTAACGAAGACAATACGACCGTTCTCGTAGTTGCTTGCGATACACCCTCTGGGGTTGGCTTCGCCTCATATCCCTGATACAAAGCAATAAAAGTGACAGCAAATCCAAACACAATGCTCTTAATAAAACCATTACCAATGTCGTCAAACAGGTCAACGCCACCTTGCATCTGCGACCAGAAAGCTCCGCTATCAACACCAATAAGTGGCACGCCTACTAAATAACCACCCAACACACCGACCGCAGTAAAGATGGTTGCAAGAATAGGCATGGAAATGATTCCGGCCCAAAGACGAGGTGCAATTACCCGTTGCAATGGATCAACCGCCATCATCTCCATCGCGGAGAGCTGCTCACCAGCCTTCATTAATCCGATTTCAGCAGTCAAAGAAGTGCCGGCTCGACCAGCAAATAATAGAGCGGTAATTACGGGGCCCAGCTCACGCGTTAGGGATAAGGCAACCAATAATCCTAAGGCCTGCTCTGATCCATAGCGGGTCAAGGTGTAGTAGCCCTGAAGCCCCAGAACAAAGCCGACAAATAAACCGGAGACTGTAATAATTACAAAGGAATAATTGCCCACAAATAAAACTTGATCAGAAACCAAACGGGGTCGCTTTAACAAAGATCCTGAGCGCATGAGCACAAGGACAAACATGCGAGCTGCATAACCAAGACCGGTTATATTGCGACGAATAAAAAATCCTAGATCGCCTAGTTTATTTAACAAGCCACTCAATAGAGATTTGGATTCAGTGGTCATGAGGCTCTCACACCGAAATCGCTGGCAGCATCAGGGCCGGGATAATTAAACGCAACCGGACCTTCCGGTGAGGCATCCAAAAACTGGCGCACAAAAGGATCGCTAGATCGGTTCAGATCCTCTGGCGTTCCCTCTGCGCCAATTTTTCCATTAGCGATAAAGTAAACGTAATCGGCAATCTCAAACGTCTCTTCCACATCATGGGTCACGATAATGCTAGTTGCCCCAAGCGCATCATTCAAATTACGAATCAAACGTGCGGTAATCCCCAAACCAATCGGGTCTAAACCTGCAAAAGGCTCGTCGTACATGATCAGAGGCGGATCCAAAATAATGGCGCGCGCTAAGGCAACACGCCTAGCCATACCACCCGATATTTGTGAAGGCATGAGATCACGCGCCCCTCGCAACCCAACTGCATTGAGTTTCATTAATACCAAATCACGAATAAACTCTTCGTTTAAATTGGTGTGCTCTCGCAAGGGAAAAGCAACATTCTCAAAAACACTTAAATCAGTGAATAGCGCGCCGAACTGAAATAACATTCCCATACGACGGCGCGCCTGCATCAGGCGCTCACTGTTCATTGCTGCAATATCCTGGCCTTCAAAAATCACTGAGCCCAGTTGTGCAATAACTTGACCGCCAATCAACCTTAAGATAGTGGTCTTGCCACATCCTGAGCCGCCCATGACCGCAACGACTTGGCCGCGCTTGAACTCCATATTGAGCCCCGAGAGAATTTTTCTCTCTCCAGGCGCATAGGAGAAGTCAACTCCTTGAATGGAAACGACTGATAAATTGTCAGGGCTAACGTTGGACATGCCTCATTATCGCGGCAAAACCGAAGAGCCCATCAAAAACTCATCAACGGAACGAGCACATTGACGTCCCTCGCGAATTGCCCAAACAACTAAGGACTGCCCACGACGCATATCACCGGCAGCAAATACTTTAGGAACATTCGTGTGATAAGCCTTATGGCCATCCACTGTTGCCTTAGCATTACCGCGGGGATCTTTTTCAACACCGAAGGCGCTTAAGATTTGCTGCGCTGGCGATACAAATCCCATTGCCAATAACACCAAATCTGCTTTCACTTCAAACTCTGAATTCGGAACCTCAATCATCTTGCCGTCTTTCCACTCCAGACGAACTCCGATGAGCTTTTCAACTTTACCGTTCTTTCCTTCAAAACGCTTAGTTGCCACTGACCAATCTCGCTCACAACCCTCTTCGTGGGAAGAAGAAGTGCGTAATTTAGTAGGCCAATAGGGCCAGACCAAAGGCTTATTCTCTTCTTCTGGCGGTTGTGGCAATAGTTCAAACTGCGTAACGTGTTTAGCACCATGACGATTTGATGTGCCAACACAATCCGAACCGGTATCTCCACCACCAATCACCACCACATGTTTATCTGTTGCACGAATCTCATTTTTTAGATCGCCCGCAACTTCTTTATTTTGAGGAATTAAAAACTCCAAGGCAAAGTGGATGCCACTTAACTCACGACCTGGTACCGGCAAATCACGCGGCTGCTCTGCACCGCCGCTAATAATCACTGCATCAAAGTCTTTCATTAACTCTTCGGGGGTAACTGATTTCTGAGCATAATTTTTTACTTCCTTGCCCAAACTATCTTTGCCAACAAAAACTCCTGTAGCGAAGGTAACGCCCTCAGCCTGCATTTGCTCTACACGGCGATCAATCAACCATTTTTCCATCTTGAAATCAGGAATACCGTAGCGGAGCAAACCGCCCACACGATCATTTTTCTCATATACGGTTACATCATGACCAACGCGCGCCAATTGCTGGGCTGCAGCCATACCTGCGGGGCCAGAACCAACAACCGCTACTCTCTTGCCGGTTTTAACTTTAGGTGGCTGTGGCTCTACCCAACCATTTTCCCAAGCCTTATCGATAATCGCGTGCTCAATCGATTTAATGCCAACCGGTAATTTGTTAATCCCGAGAGTGCAAGCCGCTTCACATGGCGCTGGACAAATCCGGCCAGTAAACTCCGGGAAATTATTAGTGGAATGCAAAACTTCAATCGCATTTTTCCAATCTCCCTGATAAACCAAATCATTAAAGTCAGGGATGATGTTATTGACAGGGCAGCCGTTATTACAAAATGGGATACCACAATCCATGCAACGCGCGCCCTGTACCTTGGCATCCTCATCCGATAATGCCGCCACAAATTCTTTGTAATGATGAATTCGCTGAACGGGGGCCTCATATTTTTCATCCACCCGCTCAAACTCCATAAATCCAGTCGCCTTGCCCATACTTACTCCTGTAATTTCTTTAAACGTATTTTGTCTTTAAGTCATTCCTAAGCGGTAACAGGCTTTTCTTTGCCCGCTTGACCTTGAGCGCGATCCCAAAGTTCACCTAAAGCTCGCTTGTACTCTGTAGGCAATACCTTGACAAAGTGAGAACGCGCCTTCTCCCAATCTGCTAAAAGAGCTTTTGCTCGCTCAGATCCCGTGTAGCGGAAATGACGCTCGATCAAGGTCTTCAGAATTTGCTCATCGGTTTGGCGCTCGCCACCCTCTTTCACATTAATCGGTGCATGCCATGCCGATTTTGGCATCGCAGCGATCTGTTGAGCAGAGGACAGTACTTTTTCGAGACTTGCCATACTAGTATTACAGCGCTTCTCAAATAAACCATCTTCGTCATAAACGTAAGCCACGCCACCGCTCATCCCCGCAGCAAAATTACGGCCCGTTTTACCCAAGACCACAACCGTGCCGCCAGTCATATATTCACAACCGTGGTCACCGGTTCCCTCCACCACTGCAACAGAGCCTGAGTTACGAACAGCAAAACGCTCGCCAGCAACTCCATTGAAGAAAGCTTCCCCCTCAATCGCACCGTAAAGCACTGTATTACCAACGATGATGTTTTGCGAAGTGTCGCCGCGGAACTCGTGTGGAGCGCGCACAATAACACGTCCACCCGACAGGCCCTTACCAACATAGTCATTAGCATCACCAACAAGATCCAAAGTAATACCTCGGGCTAGAAAGGCCGCAAAACTCTGCCCGGCTGTGCCATTTAACTGAATATGAATGGTGTCGTCTGGCAAGCCAGCATGGCCAAAACGCATCGCTACTTCACCGGATAACATTGCGCCCGCAGTCCGGTTTACGTTACGAATTGGCACAATAAACGACACCTTCTCGCCTCGCTCAAGCGCAGGCTCACTCTTCTCAATCAAAATATGATCAAGCGCGGAACCTAAACCATGATCTTGTGTGAGGGTCTGATGCCGAGGCTCTTTAGCAGGAACATCAGGAAGAGCAAATACTTTGCTGAAATCCAATCCCTGTGCTTTCCAATGATCGACTCCTTTGCGGGTATCCAATAAATCAGCCCGACCAATTAAGTCATCAAATTTACGAATGCCTAGCTGTGCCATGATCTCCCGCACCTCTTCAGCAATAAAGAAGAAGAAGTTAACAACGTGCTCAGGTTTTCCAGAGAACTTCTTGCGTAACTCTGGATCTTGTGTGGCCACACCCACAGGACATGTATTGAGATGGCATTTACGCATCATGATGCAGCC
>JAIXPN010000025.1 GCA_027486235.1 Burkholderiaceae bacterium | reverse complement strand
GCCAATGACAACAAAACGGGTGCGATTATTTGGATCATCCTGAATCTGCGCAGAGATCACTTGTAATCCATAGGCAATTTGCGCAGGATCTCCAGCAATCGCTGCAATACTAGGATCAAGGCTGGCCATACGCGCAGCCTCCGCATTACTACTGACTGCTTGGCGTTGCAATTGTGGGGCATGCGTACTAAGCCATTGCTGACACTGGGCTAATGCTTGCGCGTGAGCACAGACCGTCTTAATACCCTCCAAACTTCCCGCTTTACTAAGTAGGTGATGACGAATGGGTAAGACCACTTCACCGCTAATTTGCAGGGGGCTTTCCAACAACAAATCAAGTGTGCGAGAAACTGCACCCTCACTCGAGTTCTCGACGGGCACCACACCAAAGTCTGCAGCACCTTTTTCAACCGATTTAAAGACCTCGTCCAAACTAGCGCAAGGCAATCCCTGAATCGATTGTCCAAAAAACTGTTGTGCAGCTAACTCAGAAAACGTGCCAATGGGGCCTAAATAGGCAATTGTTTGTCTTGATTCCAAGGCCCTGCAGGCAGACATAATTTCGCGCCAGATTGAGGCAATTCCATCCGAGAGCAAAGGCCCTGGATTCTTACTTAGGACATTCTGGATCACTTGGCTTTCACGCTCAGGCCGAAAGATGGGAGCGGCTGACTCATTTTTAATGTGGCCAACCTCTTGTGCTGCCTTAGCTCTCTTAGACAGTAGCGCCAAGAGTTCGGCATCAATCTCATCAATTTTGGCACGCAAGGGTGCTAGTCGTTGATCGTCATTAGACATTAAGCGCGCCTCTCAAATTCCCGCATGAAATCAAGCAAAGCTTCGACACCAGCGATCGGCATTGCGTTATAGATACTAGCGCGCATCCCGCCTGCCGCTTTATGGCCTCGCAGCGCAGCCAACCCTGCCTCACTCGATTGCGCCAAAAACTCTGCATTCAAACGCTCATCTTTCAGAAAAAAAGTAACATTTGTTCTGGACCGGCAATTTTTATGAACCCGATTCTCATAAAGAGAACTTTGCTCAATAAAGTCATATAACAGCGAAGACTTCACCTGACTGCGACGCTCCATCTCTGCTACACCACCCTGCCGCTTGATCCACTTAAATACTAAGCCTGAAAGATAAATTGGGAAAGTGGGGGGCGTATTGAACATCGACTGATTAGCAGCCTCCTTCGCCCAATCCCAAATCGACGGGGTAATACTCATTGCATGACCCATCAAATCCTTACGAACAATCACAATCGTTACCCCAGCCGGTCCAATATTCTTCTGGGCACCGGCAAACAAAACTCCACAGCGACGTACATCCATCTTTTTGGAGAGGATATTGCTCGAGATATCCGCAACCAGAGGGGCTGAACCAACATCTGGAAACTCTGCGAACTCAACGCCACCAATCGTCTCGTTAGCACAGATATGAACGTACGCAGAGTCCTCAGAAAGTTGCCAAGTGTTACGCTCCGGAATACTCCGAAATTGATTATCGGCTGATGAGGCTGCAACGTGAGCGTCCCCATATTTTTGTGCTTCCTTGACTGACTTTTCTGACCAAATACCGGTCACAATAAAGTCGGCTTTTGGCTTTTTTGCCAATGGCATGAGATTCATGGGAACGGCAGCATTTTGACCAATACCACCACCCTGTAATAGCAAAATCTCATATTCATCGGGAATAGCCATTAACTCCCGCAGATCGGTGAGCGTTTCTTCATAAACGGCCATGAACTCTTTGCTGCGATGGCTAATCTCCATCACGCTTGTACCCAAACCATGCCAGTTCAGCAACTCATCGGCAGCCTGCTGCAAAACCTCCTCAGGCAAAGTTGCCGGGCCCGCTGCGAAGTTATAAATGCGGCGGTCAAAGCTCATAATGATTACGGTTTAGGATCGATGCAATTAAACATCGCCGACTGATGGCTCTGTACCGCTCTCAGACTGCTCATCGCCGAGCTCATCGGCATCATCATCGGAATCACTTTCAGCAATGCGCTGCAAACCAGATAAATGCGTTCCCTCATCCACATTGATCAAGGTAACACCTTGTGTGGATCGACCCATCTCCCGAATCTCTGAAACACGGGTTCTAACTAGGACACCACCCGTGGTGATTAACATGATTTGATCCTCTGGGGAAACTAAGGCGGCAGCAACAACCTTGCCGTTCCTCTCACTGGTTTGGATTGCAATCATGCCTTTGGTACCACGACCATGACGCGTATATTCCGCGATTGGTGTACGTTTACCAAAGCCATTCTCGGTGGCTGTTAAAACACTACTTGGAGCAGACAAATCTTGCGTGCTCGCTTGTGCTCCCTCTGCAATCTCGGCAGGCGCAACCAACATCGCGATCACTTCCTGCCCTTCGGCTAGGTTCATGCCACGAACACCGCGCGCCGTTCTGCCCATCGGACGTACATCATTTTCATCAAAGCGTACCGCCTTACCGGCGTCTGAGAACAACATCACATCATGTTTACCGTCTGTGATTGAAGCGCCCACCAAAAAGTCACCCTCATCTAAATCAACAGCAATGATTCCGGCCTTACGAGGATTCGAGAAATCCGATAAACGTGTTTTTTTCACAGTTCCACGGCGGGTCGCCATAAAGACATATTGATCATCCTG
>JAIXPN010000099.1 GCA_027486235.1 Burkholderiaceae bacterium | reverse complement strand
AATATCAAAGCCTTTCAGCATTTCTTTACCATCTACTCCAAAAAAAACCTGGCCATTCGTTAGTACTCCATCCACATCAAGAACGAGTAGGCGTATCTTGGAGGCTCTCTCTAAGGCCTGGGGGTGAGCGCTGATTGGATTTGTGGTGTGGGTAGTAAACGCAACAGGCATGAATTAGATTACTTTCGCAGCAAATAAGTCATGAAGGTTTAAAGCACCCAATAGGATTTTATTGGTATCCGCAACAATTAAATGATTAATTCGATAGTGCTCCATCATTTCAATGGCTTCTTCGGCAATTAGTTCTGGTGGAATCGTTCTAGGGTTGCCCGTAATCGCCTCTGCCAGATTAATTGTTTTGATGTCCGATCCCCTTTCAATCAATCTTCGCAAGTCACCATCGGTCAAAATACCCATCACCTGATTTTTTGAGTTGATGATCACTACGAGGCCCATCTTGTGACGACTCATTTCTGCCAGTGCTTCTTTGAAAGAACTGCTTTCGAGAACTTTAGGAGTGTTAGAAAAATCCCGCATCACCTCAGAAACGTGAACCAGTAATTTGCGACCTAAGCGACCACCTGGATGAGACCGTAAGAAATCCTCTGCCTTAAAGCCTCTGGCATCTAAGAGGGCTACCGCTAAGGCATCCCCCATGGCAAGCGCAGCAGTAGTACTTGTTGTTGGAGCCATATTTAACGGGCATGCTTCTTTGTCCACACTGACATCCAAATGCGCATCTGCTAACTGAGCAAGGGATGAGTTTGGGTCACCCGTTAAGGCAATTAGCTTTGCTCCCGTCCGTTTAATAATGGGCACAATTGTTAGCAACTCTTCGGTTTCCCCAGAGTTGGAAATTGCGACAAAAACATCGTCACGGGTGACCATGCCAAGATCCCCATGGCTAGCCTCCGCTGGATGAACAAAAAAGGCAGGCGAGCCAGTAGAGGCAAAGGTCGCGGCAATTTTTCGGGCGATATGACCCGACTTACCAATTCCAGAAACAACAATCCGACCACGGCATTGCTCTAAAAGAGTGACAGACAAGACAAGCGCATCTTGACCAGTCTTTGCAAGCCGCTCACGCATTTTGCGTAAAGCATCCGCTTCGATATCGAGGGTATCGCACGCTAACTCAAGCGCACGTTGGTTCTTAGCTATCATGGAGTAAGTATATGCCGTCCGTTCTTCAGTTAACCCTCTTTTTGTTGGCCTCAGGTGTGGCGGGAGTGCTTATTTTCCGCTATTTTGGCCTACCCCCTATTTTGGGTTACTTGGCCGTTGGGGTTTTGATTGGCCCCCATGCTTTGGGGCTTGCCTCTGATTCTGAGACCGTAAAGTATTTAGCAGAATTTGGCGTAGTCTTTTTGATGTTCTCGATTGGCCTGGAGTTCAATATCCATAAACTGCGCTCGATGCGCAAAATTGTATTTGGCTTGGGCGCAAGTCAGGTCATTCTAACGATTGTCTTGGCCATTCCAATTGGTTTGATGATCGCCTGGATTTATCCCATGTCCTGGCAGGCAGCGCTTGCTTTGGGTGGCGCTTTGTCGATGTCATCAACGGCAATCGTGACCAAAATTTTGTCTGATCGTATGGAACTGGAAACCGAGCAAGGCCGAAATGTAATCGGCATTCTTTTGTTTCAAGATCTTGCCGTTGTTTTCTTATTAATTTTGATTCCTTCGCTAAGCCAAAGCGGTAAGGATCTGGTCACCGATATTTCGATGGCTTTGATCAAGATTACGGTGGCATTGATTTTGATTTTTTACATCGGCCAAACCGTCATGAGTCGTTGGTTTAAGTTAGTCGCCGCCTACCGTTCGCAAGAGCTTTTCATGCTTAACTTGTTATTGATTGTATTGGGCATGTCGGCTCTCACAGAGCATTTCGGTTTATCAATGGCGCTCGGTGCATTTTTAGCAGGAATGTTGATATCTGAGACTCCCTATCGCCACGAGGTTGAGGACGATATAAAGCCATTCCGGGATGTATTGCTGGGCTTGTTTTTTATTACGATCGGAATGTTGCTTGATCCCCGGGTTATTTATGAGCAATGGTTTTTAGTTTTAATGTTGTTTGTTTTGCCTCTTTTATTTAAATTTGGCTTGGTTGCAATCCTTGCTCGATTATTTGGTTCGAGTTCTGGGATTTCAATTCGGACCGGATTGTGCCTTGCCCAGGCCGGAGAGTTTGGATTCGTATTGTTAAATCAAATTGACGGCTTACATCTCATTGACCCTGCATTTAGCCAAGCCGTTTTAGCAGCGATGTTGTTATCTATGCTAACCGCGCCTTTTTTAATTCAGTACAGCGATCAGATTGCCTTGCGTTTTGCAAGCAATGAATGGCTTTTGCAGTCGCTTGCACTAACGAAAGTGGCTACGAAAAGTGTCCGCTTTAAAGATCACGTGATCATTTGCGGTTTTGGCCGTTCTGGCCAAGCCCTTGCCAAGATGCTTGATCAAGAAAACATTCCTTATTTAGCCCTTGACTTGGATCCCGATCGAATTACAGATGCTGTAGCGGGGGGTAGTCACGTCGTTTATGGGGATGCAACGCGAGAGAATGTTCTGGTTGCCGCAGGTCTTTCTCGGGCAAAAGCCCTTGTTATTTCATTTGTGGATACGGCAGCAAGCTTAAAGATCTTGCATCAAGTAGAGGATTTAAAGCCAGGCATGACCGTACTGGTTCGCACTCGGGATGATGCTGATTTAGAAAAATTACAAAGTGCGGGCGCAACGGAAGTCATTCCGGAGTTAATCGAAGGCAGTTTGATGTTGGCTTCTCATGTTCTGTTAATGATGGGCGTACCAATGCGCAAGGTGGTACGGCGTGTTACTGATGCCCGGGAGGAGCGATATGGATTACTGCGCGGCTATTTTAGGGGCACCGAGGATGATGAGGTAAGTGCTAATCAGTCATGGCATCTTCATTCCGTGCCTTTACAAGAAAACGCAAAGGCTCTGGGTAAGCGCTTGTCCGAGCTTTCGCTCGAAGAGGACGGGGCTCATATTCAGGCCGTGCGAAGAAAGCAGGCGGGATCTGACTATCTCAAGTTAGATCTTAGCGAGGATCCTATTTTGCAAATGGGAGATATTGTCGTCTTATCTGGCAGTCCAGAATCCATCGACTTAGCTGAGACTCGCTTGCTCTAATGATTTTTTTGTCTTTAATGGCGTTGTTGATTTAGTTTTCAGAAGTGGTTTGAGATATTTGCCAGTGAAGCTTTCTGGGGTATTGGCTACGTCTTCTGGTGTGCCTGTAGCAATAATTTGGCCACCACCTGCACCGCCATTGGGCCCAAGATCAATTAACCAATCAGCGGTTTTGATCACATCCAGATTATGTTCAATGATCACAATGGTATTACCTTGCTTCTTAAGCGTGTGAATCACGCCTAGCAATAATTTGATGTCATGAAAATGCAAGCCAGTCGTAGGCTCATCTAAGATATAGAGCGTGCGACCAGTATCGCGTTTGGAAAGCTCAAGAGATAACTTCACTCGTTGAGCCTCACCGCCAGAGAGCGTGGTTGCACTTTGCCCGAGACAGACATAACCCAGGCCAACATCGAGCAAGGTTTTTAGCTTGCGCTTAACCACCGGTACTGCTTCGAAGAACTCATGGGCTTGCTCTATGGTCATCGCTAAAACTTCATGAATATTCTTACCTTTGTAACGAATGTCCAGGGTTTCTCGGTTATAGCGCTTACCATGACAGACATCACAGGGTACGTAAACATCGGGCAAAAAGTGCATCTCTACTTTTAGTACGCCATCGCCTTCACAGGTCTCACAGCGACCTCCTTTAACGTTGAAGGAAAAGCGTCCCGCTTCATAGCCGCGCTCGCGAGCTGCCGGCACCCCAGCAAATAACTCCCGAATTGGAGTAAAGACTCCAGTGTAGGTTGCTGGATTGGACCGCGGTGTTCGACCAATTGGGGATTGGTCAACATTAATGACCTTATCAAAAAATTCGATTCCATCAATCCGATCATGGGGGGCTGGTTCAGCACTCGATCCATAAAGATGCTGGGCAACAGCATGAAACAAGGTGTCATTAATGAGGGTTGATTTGCCAGATCCCGATACACCCGTGACGCAGGTTAATAAACCTACCGGAATCCTAGCATCTACTTTTTGCAAGTTATTGCCCGTTGCGCCGATGATGCTTAAATAACGTCCATCACTTTTAATGCGCTGTTGAGGCACGACAATTTCTTCTTGTCCAGATAGATAGGCGCCAGTGAGAGAGTTTGGATTGCTCTCAACTTCAGCAGGGGTTCCAGTTGCAACAATTTTTCCTCCATGAACTCCAGCTCCTGGACCGATATCGATGACATAGTCAGAGGCGCGGATCATATCTTCATCGTGCTCTACGACTAAAACGCTGTTTCCTAAATCACGCAAATGCTTGAGAGTCGCAATTAAACGATCGTTGTCGCGTTGATGTAAACCAATCGATGGCTCGTCCAAAACATACATCACACCTGTTAGCCCCGAGCCGATCTGAGAGGCCAAACGAATACGCTGGGCTTCTCCGCCAGACAGGGTGTCAGCACTTCGCTCCAGCGATAGATAATCCAAGCCAACATCGTTTAAGAAGCGTAAGCGGGAGCTAATTTCTTTAACAATTTTGTCCGCGATCTCACGTTTAGCCCCCTTTAGATTTAAATCCGTAAAGTAGGTTTGGGCTTCCCGAAGGGGTAGGGCGCTAATCTCGTAAATTCCACGCGCTTGTTTAGCCTCACCCACTTTGACAAAACGCGCTTCTTTGCGAAGGCGTGTGCCCCCACAATCAGGACAGGATCGAATATTTTGATAACGGGACAGTTCTTCACGAACTGCAACTGAATCAGTCTCGCGATAACGACGTTCGAAGTTCGCTAATATTCCTTCAAATGCATGCTCACGCACAACCGAGCGCCCCTTTTCATTAATATATTCAAAAGGGATAGTGGCATCACCCGAGCCATACAAAATAAGATCTTGAGCTTTCTTGGATAGTTTCTCAAAGGGCTTTTCTAAGTCAAAGCCACCATGCTTTGCTAGGGTTTGAAGAAGCTTGAAGTAAAACTGATTACGTCGATCCCAGCCCTTGATAGCCCCGGATGCCAGTGAAAGGTCTGGATGGGCTACAACACGTTTGGGATCAAAAAAGGAGATATGACCTAAGCCATCGCAACTGGGGCATGCCCCCATCGGATTGTTGAACGAGAATAAACGAGGTTCCAACTCTTGTAATGAGTAGGAGCAAACAGGACAGGCAAATTTGCTTGAAAAAATGGTTTCAGCGCCTGTGTCCATGTTAACGACCATGGCCTTACCATCGGCAAGACGTAGGGCAGTTTCGAACGACTCTGCAAGACGTTGACTAATTTCTGCTTTAACACGAATACGATCAACCACCACTTCAATGGAGTGTTTTTCGTTCTTTTTTAATTGAGGCAGTCGATCTGATTCGTAGATTTCTGCTTTAGCAGCATTGCTAGTGCCGCCCCCAGAGCGAACTCGAAAACGAACGAATCCTTGGGCTTGTAGGTTTTCAAATAAATCAACAAACTCGCCTTTGCGTTCGCTAACAACGGGAGCTAGGATCATTAACTTGCTGTCTTCTGGCATTGCCATGACAGTGTCAACCATTTGCGAGACACTTTGTGCCTCTAGCGCTAGTTCATGATCAGGGCAATATGGAGTTCCAGCCCGAGCAAATAGCAAACGCAAATAATCATGAATCTCAGTAACGGTTCCCACAGTGGAGCGGGGATTGTGACTCGTTGCTTTTTGCTCGATTGATATTGCTGGAGATAGCCCCTCGATCACATCAACATCTGGTTTTTCCATCAGTTGTAAAAACTGTCTTGCGTAGGCTGAAAGGGATTCTACATATCGACGCTGACCCTCGGCATAAAGAGTGTCAAAAGCCAATGAGCTTTTACCGGATCCCGATAGGCCGGTCAGAACTACAAGCTTCTCCCGAGGGATATCGAGATTAATGTTTTTAAGGTTGTGGGTGCGTGCACCACGGATTTTGATTTCGTTGTTCATGATTTTTTGGCGTAACTTGTTAATATAGCCTTTTCTAATGAACTCTTCCGAACTTCGCTCAACTCTGGCTCTAGCAGGCATCTTTGGCCTGCGAATGCTTGGTTTATTCCTTTTGCTACCCGTTTTTTCCTTGCATGCCAGGGATTTGCCGGGGGGGCAAAATGCCCTATGGGTTGGATTGGCCTTAGGAATTTTTAATATTGTTCAGGCCTTTTTTCATATTCCACTAGGCACCCTTTCAGACAGGATTGGTCGCAAACCAGTAGTTTTATGGGGACTAAGCCTCTTTATCGCTGGCGCATTAATTGCTGCTAGCAAAGACGACTTACTTTGGATTGCAATTGGCCGAGGATTAATGGGTGCTGGGGCAATTTCTGCTGCAGTATCGGCCTGGGTGGCCGATTTAACCCGTGAGCAGGTGAGAACAGCTGCGATGGCTATTGTGGGCGGGAGTATCGGCCTTTCATTTGCTCTGTCTTTAGTCATTGCGACACCAATTTATCGAGCCATTGGCTTAGATGGGATGTTCCTATTATTGGCAGGACTTGGTTTGATTGGTTTTTTAGTGGCCTGGCTCATAGTGCCAAGCCCACCTAAACAAATTCGGGCGGCACATCAACCCTTAAGCCAGATTTTTTTGCGTCCCGAACTATTTCGTCTCAATGTGGGTGTTTTTGTTCTAAATGCTACCCAGGTTGCGATGTTCTTAGTAGTGCCAAGGTTGCTAGTGGATGCAGGCTTGCCCTTAGACGACCATTGGAAAGTGTATTTTCCAGTTGTAGTCGCATCCTTTTTCTTGATGTTGCCAGGAATGATTTATGGTGAGAAAAAGAAACAATTGCGCTTTGTTTTACTCACGTCTGTTGTCATCCTCTTGGTTGCACAAATTCTATTTTTACAGGCACATTCGCTCACGATGATTGCAATTGCCTTATTAATTTATTTCATTGGCTTTAATTTATTAGAAGCTTTACAGCCATCCATGGTCTCGCGTTGGGCCAAAGATGAAAAGGGCGCTGCACTGGGGATTTACAACACGACCCAATCTGTAGGATTGTTTACTGGGGCCGCCTTGGGCGGACTCTTAATGCAATACACCGGTGAGTTGTCTGTCTTTATTGGCGGAAGCATTTTGATTATTGCCTGGCTTATAATTGCATGGCCAATGCGTGATGTTCCATCTTCGCAAAAAGCAATGTAGCTTTAGCCACACTTTTATTTACTTTTTACTTCGGGAGACAAAATGGCTTCAGTCAATAAAGTCATCATAGTTGGTAATGTGGGTCGTGACCCAGAAACACGATATATGCCCAGCGGTGATGCAGTCACTAATATTTCGGTGGCTACCTCAGACCGTTACAAAGACAAGCAAACGGGCGAGATGAAAGAAAATACGGAATGGCATCGAATCGCCTTCTTCGGCAAGTTGGCTGAGATTGCTGGCCAGTATTTAAAGAAGGGATCGCAGGTGTATGTGGAGGGACGTTTGCGCACACGTAAGTGGACAGATCAGAGCGGTCAAGAGAAGTATTCAACTGAGATCATCGCTGACAGTATGCAGATGTTAGGAGCGCGTATGGCTGGTTCTGGCGATGCAGGTGAATCCGCTCCTCGTAGCAAATCAACTGAAGGTAGCTCCAGCCCATCATCCAGTGGCCTAGGCGCCATGGACGACGATATTCCGTTTTAACCTACTACTGCCTGGCGTGGCGAATATTGCTAGGCCAGGCAGCGTTGTAATCGGTCCGAAAGGGGTTGATATCTAAACCACCTCGGCGTGTGTAGCGTGCATATACGGATAATTTCTCAGGCTTGCATCGCGACTTGATATCGCAAAATATTTTCTCCACGCAGTGCTCATGAAATTCACCCAATTGGCGAAAGCCAATGAGATAGCGCAGCAAACCCTCTTCATCTATTGGCCTTCCTTGGTAATGAATTTGTACACTTGCCCAATCGGGCTGGCCAGTCACAGGACAGTTCGATTTGAGTAAATGAGACACCAGGGTTTGAGTAATTGGGGCAAGCGAACCATCAGCGTGAAGTAGTAG
The DNA here is from genome assembly GCA_027486235.1 of Burkholderiaceae bacterium. GTDB lineage: Bacteria > Pseudomonadota > Gammaproteobacteria > Burkholderiales > Burkholderiaceae > Polynucleobacter > Polynucleobacter hoetzingerianus. Next base: position 3,140 of record JAIXPN010000099.1, on the reverse strand, counting down.
AGGGTCTGCTTTTTGAAAGTCGTCGACTTCAATATCGAGTCGATCCAGTAATTGTCCGCCAAGCTCTTCGATGGGGCCCATTTTTTTATCAGCACTAATTTCGTTGGGTCCGGTAAGTTTTATCTGCAAGCTACTTCCAAGGACAGACCCCAAGTCGTGCTGAAGACAGTTTCGCAGTTGAGTCGTGTCAGCAAAGCGTTGCTGATTTAAGCTATTGAGGTAAAGCTTGAATGATTTTGATTCAACCATATTCGGCGAATCAGCCGGAATCACAAACTCTGCTAATGCAATTTGAGGCTTCCCCTTGGGATTTAGCCAACTAAGTTCGTAGGCATTCCAAATGTCGACCCCAAAGAACGGTGGCGTTTGTAAATGATTTAGTCCAAGACTGGCGCGATTTTCGGACCGCTGAATTGGAAAGAGCAGAGTAGGGTCGTATTCACTAGGGTAGGCAGTGTGTTGCCCAAGAACAAATTCAGTCATGATGAAACTTTATTCGGATTTATTTCGTTCAGTGTTCGCAACACCTGAGATTACATGACCTGTAGGAGCAACACTAGACGCTGCATTGCAATGACCAGTTTGATCATCAAAGAAAAAATCAGGTTCAAACTCTTTTAGGAATTCTCGTTTGGATAGACCACCAAGAAACATAGCCTCATCAACCCCGATTCCCCAGTCCATCAATGTACGAATTGCGCGCTCATGAGCGGGTGCAGAGCGAGCTGTTACAAGAGCGGTGCGAATACGCATCTCACTTTTTGTATCGGAATCGTTTTGTAATTGATGCAGTGCTGCTAGTAATGGTTTAAAGGGGCCTGGTGGTAGCGGAATTGAGACATTTTTACTTTCGTGAGCAACAAAAGCTTTTAGGCCTTGATCTTGAAATACCTGCTCTGCCTCATCGGAGAAAAGCACCGCATCACCGTCAAAGGCGATACGAATTTCATTGGGATTATGCTCAGCAGTTTTGCTGGATTCAGGATAAACACGTGCCGCCGGAAATCCAGCATCCAAGGTGGCACGAACATCTTCTTCATTGGCCGATAGAAATAAATTGGCTTGCAAAGACTTCAAATAGTGATATGGGGGCCTGCCTCTTGTAAAAACACCACGTTCAATATCCAGACCGTGATGCTTGGCCGAACGAAATACGCGCAGACCACTCACCGGATCATTGCGCGATAGGATGACTACTTCAACCCGTTGTTTGTATTGATTAAAGCGAAGTAATTTTTTAACTAAGGGGAAGGCTACGCCCGTATGTGCTGGATCTGCTAAGCGCTCAAGCTGGAGTTTCATATAGGCGCTGTCATCGCTTTCCTCAAACAAGCGATTTTCTTCTTCAAAATCAAATAACGCTCTTGAAGAGATTGCAACTACCAATTTACCAGCGAGCGTGTAGGACATTTTATTTAAGGAACAATCGGTATGCGGGGTTTTTGCTCTCATCCCAATGGGGATAACCCAAGGTGGCTAAGAAACGCCTAAAAGCAGGCTCTTCATTTTTGGGAACTTGAATACCGACCAAAATTCGTCCGTAATCTGCGCCATGGTTCCGATAATGAAAAAGACTAATGTTCCAGTTGGGCGCAAGACGATCCAAAAATCGCATTAGTGCGCCGGGTCTTTCGGGGAACTCAAAGCGATACAAAAGCTCATCCTTTGCAAGTTGTGAGCTCCCACCCACCATGTGACGAAGATGTGCCTTTGCAAGCTCGTCATGGCTTAGGTCAATCGTTGCAAAGCCAGCCTTACGAAAAGACTGCGCGATTGTTTTACTGTCGCCCGCTTTTTGTGTGCCAATACCAACAAAAATATGCGCTTTATCGTGATGGGCAATTCGGTAATTAAACTCAGTGACATTACGTTTACCCAACATTTTGCAAAAGGCCTTAAAGGAGCCGCGCTCCTCAGGAATCGTCACCGCGAATACTGCTTCTCGAAATTCACCCACATCGGCACGCTCAGCCACAAAACGCAGACGACTAAAATTCATATTCGCGCCGCAAGCAATTGCCACAAAGGTTTTATTTTTCAGACGATGACGTTCAATGTACTTCTTGGCACCGGCAATTGCTAGGGCGCCCGCAGGCTCCAAAATACTTCGTGTGTCAGTAAACACATCATTAATGGCCGCACAGATTTCATCTGTATCAACGAGAACAATATCATCAACAACACGCTGACAAATCTTGAATGTTTCTTTACCGACCAGTTTGACTGCGGTGCCATCAGAAAATAAACCAACCTCTTTAAGTTCAACTCGTTTGCCAGAGGCTAGAGATTGCTTCATGGCATCAGAGTCTACCGTTTGTACACCAATCACTTTAATAGATGGGCGAACTGCTTTGATGTATTCACCGATACCCGAAATTAAGCCACCACCACCAATAGCAACAAAGATTGCATCAATAGTATCGGGATGTTGTTGAAGAATTTCTTGAGCGATGGTGCCCTGACCGGCAATCACATCGGGGTCATCAAAGGGATGAATGAATGTGTACCCCTTTTTTTTCTGGAGTGTTTGTGCATGTTGATATGCATCACTATAGGAGTCACCAAATAAAACGAGCTCAACCCATTTCTTTCCATGAGATTTCACGGCATCCACTTTGACTTGTGGCGTTGTCACCGGCATCACGATAACCGCTTTGCACTTTAACTTCGCTGCAGCAAGTGCTACCCCTTGCGCATGGTTACCTGCAGATGCTGCAATCACACCCTTTTTCAATGAAGCTGGGCTCAGCTGAGCCATTTTGTTATAGGCCCCTCGCAGCTTGAATGAGAAGACCGGTTGATTATCTTCGCGCTTTAGAAGAATCGTATTGTGGAGGCGAGCACTAAGGTTGGCTGCTTTCTCAAGTTCGGTCTCGCGGGCTACATCGTAGACCTTGGCACTGAGTATTCGTTTTAAATAGTTACTTTTCATCTTCAAAGCGTACCATGGATAGCACTTAAGTCCTTCAATTGATTCAGAATTGTGTATGAGACCAAACTCACACGATTGTCCAAGGTCTACTAAAATAGGCTTTTAATACATAAGCTCCCATGAACGCTCCTATCCCCTTAGACAGTTTGTCTGAGACTGATGCTGAATCCCCCCGTTTGCGTGAGATTCCCTACAACTACACCTCGTT